>NZ_JAGLBC010000002.1:0-22463 GCF_018260395.1 Psychrobacter sp. | reverse complement strand
AAATCGGTTAAAGCAATTAGGTTAAAAATAGTTAGTAAAGTAGTAATTTCAGACTTAATTGGTTTTACTATACTAGCTTGCAGGTAATAGTGAGCGAAGTTTGTGATAACCAATAGGCTTAGTAAACAAGGTTTTTTTAAAAATTTATACGCTTATTTAATTAGAAGTTAGTTTCTTTTACGATAGTTTCTTTTACTTGAACTCAAAATAAGCAACGGCATAGTAGTATTAGGGCGAGCAAATATGGTAATTACTGAGCTAGGATATTTTGCATTAGTTGCATCAATGATTTTGGCTTTATTGCAAGTGGTATTACCCACCATTGGTATTGCAAAAAATCAGACCCATTTGCAACGTTTAGCACCAAGTTTGGCTTGGGCACAATTTGTCGCAGTATCGGTTTCATTTTTGGCACTGATGGCTGGCTTCTATCTTAACGATTTTACGCTGGTTTATGTCGCTCAGCATTCAAACTCATTGTTGCCCTGGTATTATAAACTTTCAGCAACTTGGGGCGGACATGAAGGCTCTTTACTGTTATGGGTAACAATCCTTGCAGCATGGTCTGCCATGGTAGCTTGGTTTAGCCGTGGGTTACCGTTAAATATGCGCGTTCGTGTCCTAGTAATATTAGCTGCAGTGCAGCTAATGATGTTGGCCATGTTAATTTTCACATCATCGCCTTTTGAAAGAACGCTGCCTAATGTGCCTGTCGACGGAGCTGACCTTAATCCCTTACTACAAGACCCTGGTTTAATTTTTCACCCGCCTATGCTTTATATGGGGTATGTGGGTATGGCTGTACCCTTTGCTTTTTGTATGGCGGCATTGTGGGCAGGTCGACTTGATGCGGTATGGACTAGATGGTCGCGTCCATGGGCATTGGCGGCGTGGTGCTTTTTAACGCTGGGAATTGCATTAGGTTCATGGTGGGCTTACTATGAATTAGGCTGGGGCGGTTGGTGGTTCTGGGACCCTGTAGAGAACGCTTCGTTAATGCCATGGCTAGCATGTACGGCTTTGATACACTCTTTGGCAGTGACCGAGAAGAGAGGCGTATTTAAAGCATGGACTATCATGCTATCTATATTTGCATTTGCTTTAAGTTTATTAGGAACTTTTTTAGTTCGATCGGGCGTTATTACCTCAGTTCATTCCTTTGCTGCAGACCCAACTCGAGGTTTGGCTATTCTGACTATCTTAGGATTGGTTATTGGTGCCGGATTAGTTGCCTTTGCAATACGCGGTTGGCGATTAACGGTTGAGAGTCATTACGGACTTAAGTCACGAGAAACCTTGTTAGTCATTAATAACATTATAATTTTAGTGGCGACATTGGTGGTGCTACTTGGTACATTGTATCCTGTTATCGCTGATTTCTTTAACTTGGGCCAAGTTTCGGTAGGCCCTCCTTACTTTAACGCATTATTTGTGCCTTTAGCGTGGCTGATATTGCTGACCATGGGTATGGGCTCAAACTTACGCTGGAAACAAGACAAGCGACCTTTATTGGGCGCCGCCTTAACTATATTCGTAAGTAGTGCATTATTGGCTGGGATTATTACCTATCTAATTACTCAAAGCTTAAATGTACAAATTGCTATTACAGGGCTACTGTGTCTATGGGTTTTGGCGTGGATGCTTTACGATATTAAAGAAAAAACTCGCAATGCGCCAAGTTTGGGTCAAGGTCTAAAACGATTAAAAGCTCATTATTGGGGCATGCAAATTGCGCATCTGGGCGTATTAGTTGTCGCCTTAGGTATCGGAGTAACCACTGCACTAAGTGTGGAAAAAGATGTGGCTATGAGCGTGGGAGATACTGTAGATGTTAATAACTTCCATTTTACCTTAGTAGACTTTGAACAGGTGCGCGGTCAGAACTATGACGCCACTCAAGCTGAAATTAAAGTTGAAAAAGACGGCAAATTTGTAACCACTTTATATCCGCAAAAACGTGATTATGTGGTCAGTAGTATGCCGATGACAGAAGCTGGTATCCAAACCACTATGATGCATGATGTCTATGTGGCCTTAGGTGAGCCTATTAAAGCCAATGAACCTGAGGGCAGTTGGGCAATACGCGTCTATGTCAAACCAATGATTGCTTGGCTTTGGTTGGGGGCAATTATCATAGCTTTAGGCGGAATTACGAGTATGTTAGATCGTCGGTATCGCCTAAAAACATCACAGTCTAAGTAAATTTTTGGTTAAAAAACTATTAGTTAAGGAGAGGTTTGAATGTCTGATCCGGTCATGAGAAAGTCACAATTTAAAATCTGGTTCTTAATTCCGCTAATTGTTTTTGCAGGCCTATTGGTTATGTTTTTTGCACGCCTAGGTAAGCCAACAGAGATTGTGATAGATAATGCATTGAACCGACCGGTACCGGCTTTTGATTTACCCTTATTGTCTAATCCTTCAAAAAACGTGACCAATGCAGACTTACCCAAAACACCATTTTTGATTAATGTTTGGGGCTCTTGGTGTCCTACTTGTGTGGTTGAACATCCTTACTTAATGCAGCTACATAATCAAGGCATACCTATGGTCGGTGTTAATTACAAAGATGAGATAGATAATGCCAATAGCTACTTGGCCGATGGTGGTGATCCGTTCTTATTTAGTTTTCGTGATTATACAGGCAGTTTTGCTATTGACTTAGGTCTAACTGGCGCTCCTGAGACATTTGTTGTTGATTCAGAAGGTAACATTCGCCAGCACATTATTGGCGAAGTGGCAGCCGAAAATTGGAAATCACGAATCGAACCTTGTATGTCCCTATTAACCAAATTGGGTCAACAAAAATCGGATTTGTCAGCGCCAGATACGGCCAAAAATATTGCAGAGGTATGTAAATGATTACTTCACGCTTAGTATATAGTCAAAGTGCAAATTTGATTAAATATAGCTTTAGCTTACTCGTATTGGTCTTATCTTTAATGGTTACCAGTGTTACTGCTCAGGCTGCAATCGAAGTCTATGAATTTGACAGTCCCAGTCAAGAAGCTCAATATCAAGGCTTAATTGAAGAGTTTCGTTGCCCTAAATGTCAAAATCAGAATTTAGCTGGTTCAGACTCTCAAATTGCGCAGGATTTAAAGCGCAAAACGTATGAGATGGTAAAGGCTGGTCAAAGCGATGCTCAAATTCGTAAGTATATGTATGAGCGCTATGGCGACTTTATCAGCTATAAGCCTCCCGTTCGTCCCTCAACTTGGATATTATGGTATTTTCCGCCTTTATTTTTACTTTTATTAGTAGCAGGTTGGTTATGGCGTACTAAAGCCAATAGTAGAAAACAAGTCATAGTCACACAGGGTTCATCTAATTCATCAGAAAATCGTAGCATTGATCTTGATAATATGGAGTCTGACTTAAGTCATGAAGAAGCTGAAAAATTAAAAGCGTTGCTTAAAAAGCATAGTTCTAAAGATTAAGGCGATAAAGACTAGTTGTTTGCTAAAGATTTTAAATATAGATCAATAAACCTTAAAATTAGCTGTTACCCTGATTGCGGCTTATATCTCAACTTGTAAGGAGTTAAATCATGCCAACGTTAGTGATCTTTGTCGCGCTGGCAATTTTATTGGCAATCTTATTAGCCGTTATTGTGCTTATGCCATGGCTACGCGCCAATAAATCCGCTCAAAACGATCAGCTGATAGCGCTTAATGTTGAGGTATTTAATGAGCGATTAGAAGAGTTAAAATCTGATTTTAACGACGGCGCGATGACTGAAGCTGAATTTAAGGTTCAAAAGACTGAACTTGAACGTCAGTTATTGTTGGCTAGTGAAGACAAGAATAGTGTGATTTTGAATGGTTCTGCTGAACAAAAAGAGACGAGTAATGGTTTACTAACTAAAGCCAAACGTGAGCAGCAATTTACTCGTAATACAAAAGTACGATTAACCTTGATAACTTGTATTCCTTTATTAATCATTTTTGGTTATTTTTTATCAGGAGATAGATCTTCTGTCGTTAATCTATGGCAGGCTCAAGATAAAGTTGGCCAAGTTGCAGATGATTTACTGACCGGTAAAATTGACGTACCACCAGAATGGGCAGCTAAAGACTCGGTTGGATTGATGGGTGCTATCCAAACCAATGTTCATAAACATGCCCATGATCCTATGCGCTGGATGCGATTGGCTGATATTCTATTTGCGTTTGAGGCCAATGATCAAGCCTTAGAAGCTCAAGCTCGTGCTTATAGATTGGCGCCTGAAGATGAGAATATTGCAGTCAGTTATGCGCAAACTAAATTTTTCACAAGTGGTGGAATGTTAGATAGCAGTAGCCGTAAAGCACTTGAAGATGTGTTGCAAAAGAATCCGCAACATCAAGGGGCGCAAATGCTTATGGCAATGGGTGAAGCACGCTCTGGCAACTATACACAAGCTTTAGCTTGGGTAACTCGTCTAAGAGAAAGTATTATGGCTAGAGACGGTGATCATAGTGAAGCGTTAAAGAGCTTAGATGAATTAAGCCGTAATATTGTCCAGCAGCAACAAGCAAGTATGGCTTCGGCTAAGGGTGATTCAGCTACTAAAACCAATTCAATAACCGTATCTGCAAACGTAACGTTAAACCCAAGCTTGGCACCTATGCTTCAACCATCAGATATTTTATTTGTTACCATTCAAGAGTCAACGGGTGGTGCACCTTTAGCAGTTAAACGTATGCCAGCCATAGAGCTGACCAAAGCAGTTAATGGCTATAATATTGAGCTTAGCGATGAAGATGCAATGATGCCTACGCATACTTTGTCAAAAGCAATGCAAGAAGGCAAACAGTTGGTATTAAAAGCTAGAGTAAGTAAGTCGGGTCAAGCCATGCCACAAACTGGTGATTTGACAGCCAATGACTTACCTTTAAATTATCAACAAGGTAGTGAGTCTAAGTTAAAAGTTAAAACCGAAATTAATGCTCAGCTACCTTAAAGTATTAGTAGTCATTAAACTTTAAATTTTTGACTACTAAGTTTTATTTATAGTGGTATTTATTATTAAAATAACTTGAGCTTTTTTACAGCACAATGTAAGGTATTTGAGCTTTATATAATAGCCTAAAGGACTTATCAGGGGCGTCCTTAGTTGTAGCCACCTAATGAGACATACCATATTTAGGGCTTGTGGTTACCATTTAGTTATTTTTATTATAATATTATTGAAGATGTTTTATTTTTAAGATGATTTTACTCATCGACACAACACAAGAGGATTACGACTATGATGCGTATTATTTTGCTAGGGCCTCCAGGGGCCGGTAAAGGAACCCAAGCACAATTTATATCAAAAGAATATAATATCCCACAAATTTCAACAGGCGACATGTTGCGTGCTGCAATTAAAGAAGGTACTGAATTAGGTAAAAAAGCTGAAGGCATCATGAAGTCTGGTGGTTTGGTATCTGATGATTTAATTATTAATTTAGTAAAAGAGCGTATTGAAAAACCTGATTGTGTAAATGGTTGTATTTTCGATGGGTTTCCACGTACGATTCCGCAAGCAGAAGCACTAATTGAAGCGGGAGTCGATATCGACCATGTCGTAGAAATCAGCGTACCAGATGATGAAATCGTATCTCGTTTGTCTGGTCGTCGTCAGCATCCAGGATCAGGCCGTGTTTATCATCTTAAGTACAATCCACCTAAGCAAGAAGGTCTAGATGATGTTAGTGGGGAACCTCTTATACAGCGTGATGACGATAAAGAAGAGACTATTAGAGAGCGTCTAGCAACTTATCATAAACAAACTTCCACTTTAGTAGGCTTTTATCAGCAGAAAGCCAAAGAAGATACTAATGCGCCAAAATATCATCAATTCGATGGTACTAAAGATATAGATGTGGTTAAAGAAAATATCTTAACTGCTCTTAAAGGTTAATCTTTAAAACTACCCTAAGACTTAATGGTTAAATGTTTAAGTTAAAAAAAACCTCATTCTATAAGACTGAGGTTTTTTTTTGGGTAACTTTTTATGGGTAACTTTTTACGGATAACTTTTAATGCCTAATATTAACTGACTAGCATTTACTAATTAGTCTCTATTACATGATAAAGACTGTCTAAATCGGCAATCTAATTAAGCATTACCTTCGCCATCAGCAGCTTGTTGTAGGCTTTGTGCATAAGCTTGGTCAAAGTTAACTGGCGCTAACAATAACTGTGGGAAGCTTCCACGTGTAACGATGTCACTGATTACTTCACGAGCATAAGGGAACAGAATGTTAGGACAATAAGCGCCTAAAATTTGACCAATCTGATCTTCAGGAATGTCTTTGATTAAGAAAATACCAGCTTGATGAACTTCAGCAATAAAAGCAGCCGCGCCTGAATTTTGAGCATTAACACTAACTGTTAAAACAACTTGATAATGATCTTCATCTAATGGTTCAGCGTTGGTAGCTAAATTAATATCTAGCTCAGGCTGCCATTCTTTTGTGAATACTTCAGCGCTAGATACTTCAAGAGACATGTCTTTTACAAAGATGCGTTCAAGGGCTAGTTGAGGTTGTACTTGTTGTTCAGCCATGATAATTTTCCTTTTTATTAAGTTTAATTTTATAGTTATAAAATTAGTAAATACTTGATGTTAACGAATTAACATTAAGCATTTAACATTTCATCAAGCTTACCACTTTCATTTAATGCATTAAGCTGATCAAATCCGCCGACAAAATTATCGCCGATAAAAATTTGGGGAACAGTACGGTAGTTATTGGTTTTTTTCATTAATGCCATACGGTCATCAGAACTGATGTCATGCATGCCAATTTCTTGATACTCAATACCTTTAGATTTTAAAAGCTGTTTGGCATTTGAGCAATATGGACATATTGGCGTGGTATATACTGTAACAGATGCAGTCATAAATAGTCCTTAAATTATATTATTAACATTTAACTTTGCTGTAGCTATTAATGGTTGAAGCAAATAACTTAAATTACTTTGGTTATACTTTGGGTTTAATATTAACAGTCTTTGCTTTTTTTGCAGTAGCGCCTACAAGTGGCATTCCTGCAGCTTGCCAGCCGCCAATACCGCCTTCTAAGCGATAAACGTTTGGTTTGCCTATCATTTGCACGGCTGCTCCAGCTTGAATGCCCATGTCACAAACCACAACAACAGGCGCTTCAATGGCTCTGATTTCTTCCAAGCGCTCTTTTAATTGAGTAAAGGGTATATTTCGACTGCCTTGAATATAACCTGTTTCAAACTTCTTTTTTGCACGGATATCTATTATTTGTGCATTTTGTGAATTTACCAAAGTGCCTAAAGTATTGGGGGAAACCTTCTTGCCACTGCGTTTGTTTTCCACAGTAAAAAATAAAAAAATAAGTACAGCTAATGTACCAAATAAAATCGGGTGATGACCCATAAATTCAAGCCAGCGATCTAGTGACAAGACACTTCTCCAGTAAAATTTTTTATTAGCATTATTATAACGTGATAACGGTGAGAATGCATTACCGTCACGAGATAATTAGCAACTAATCGCCTAGTACCCAATATACTTAGCTATTGTGTCTTAAATCTATTTATAACAATGTCTAATATGTGGGGGTATCGGCTTCCGCTTGCAAGGTAACTAGGCTTTCCACGCGGCGTTGCATAACTGTACCATCTGCTACTGCCTCCCACAATGCACAACCTTTGCTATTATAAGTGTGCTTACAATCTCTAAACTGGCAATTTGCGGCCAGTGGGTACAGTTCAATGAAGCCTGCAATAATATCGTCTGGAGTTAAGTGCCATATACCATATTCGCGAATACCAGGGGTGTCAACTATACCACCTTGACTAAGGTCATCTGGATTAAATGGCAATAAGCGACTGGTTGTGGTGGTATGTTGACCGAGTTTTGAGTTGGTAGAAATGACATTAACACTTTGATCAGATTCAGGTAACAGAGCATTTACTAATGTACTTTTGCCAACGCCTGATTGCCCTGCAAAAATCACTAGCTTATCTTTAATCTTATCTTGTAAATGAGATAATCCCAAATCAGCGTCTGGTTGTTCGAGACTTTGGGCACCATGCAAGATATTCTCTGGGCAAGGTGCAGCAGTAAGAACGGTCTCATAGCCTAAATCTTCGTATTGAGTCAGAAGCTCTCGAGTAAAGGCATAGTCTTGGATAGATAAAAGATCTGCTTTATTTAACACTAGCAGTGGCTTCACATCAGCATGATGACAAACTACCAAATAACGATCGATAAGACTCGGAGCAGCGGCTGGAAGAGGCGCAAACACGATAGCTAAAATATCCACATTGGCGGCTACAGGCTTAAGCTTATGATAACGATCTGGACGAGATACCAATGAAGTTCTGGGTTGAACAGATTCAATACGACCAAAGCCAGTATTTGGGTCAGCTACCCAGCGCACCTTGTCGCCGGTGGCAATCATTGGTAAATTAGTACGCGCATGACAACGCCAAATATCACCCAGATCAATAGATTGCCAAAATGGCTCAGGTTCACCTTCTGCCACGATAGGTGGGTCAGGAATAATCGCCGGCAATGAAGTAACTTGAACTTCCAACTGTTTGCCATAATGAGCCATAACAACACCATCCATCAAACTACCATCTATGGATTCTTGTTGCTGAGCTTGTTGTTTGTCTATGCGTCTAAGTTGTTGATTGGTGAGCTTACGTTGTCGTATCAATGCCATAAATTAAAGTTACCTTTAGTGTTTAGTGTTTAGTGTTTAGTGTTCAATGTTTAAGAATACTGCTATTGAGTATTACTGAATAAAAATTATATATGCTAAGCCCAAAGGATAAATGAGTTAATTCCGATAAAAAGATATCTCATCACACTTTTATTTTAAAGAAATTTAAATTTTAATAGTTGCCTAGGATATAGCTAATTGAATGTTGGTACAATAAATTCAAAGTTTACATGTTATAGTGCGCGATAAATTAAGGTGTGCGGTGTTAAATTTGTTAACATAGGTACATAAGCTAAATAAGGTACCGCTTAAATCAGCTGGTATAAACCATCGACCCTTAAAAACCTTTATCTATCTTTCTCAATTAAAAGTGTTTAGGAAGTATTATGAGTGATCACCCCAATAAAATTAGAATTAAGAATCAAGGCAAAAAAGGGCTTATTTGGATTGATTTAGAAATGACGGGTTTAGATACCATGAATGATGAAATCATTGAAATTGCTACCATAGTGACCGATGAAGATCTCAATGTACTTGCTGAAGGCCCCGTATTTGCTATCAAAGTGTCTGATCAAAAGTTAAATGCTATGGATGATTGGAACACCAAACAGCATGGGCAATCGGGACTTATTGATCGGGTTCGTCGCAGTACGGTAACGCTTGAACAAGCTGAAAAAGAAACCATAGAGTTTTTGAATAAATGGGTAGATGAAGGCAAGTCGCCGATGTGTGGCAACTCAATCTGCCAAGATCGTCGTTTTTTAGCGCGTCAAATGCCACAGTTAGAGCGTTTTTTTCATTATCGTAACCTAGATGTGTCCTCAATCAAAGAACTATGCTATCGCTGGCGCCCAGACATCCTTAAAGGGGTGGAGAAGACGGGTAGCCATTTAGCCATGGACGATATAAGAGACTCAATTAGAGAGTTAAAACATTATCGTCAACATTTTTTCAAGCTATTAGATTAATCTTTAAACATAGCTACAGTTTTAACCGATACAGCTTTCAACACGTCAGGTTTTTATTTCAAACTTGACTAATTGAAGGCTTTCTTTTTGATCCAGTCTGCTTTTATCAATACTATGTTGCTCATTAGCCAGTTGTGTAGAAGTTATTTGACGAAAATTTTGTTCAATTTGACCAGCACCTTCTTGTTTTTGGTCATATAGTAAGGATCTGTCAGAATACGTTGTTTCACAATAACTAATGGCTATAATGGCTTCAACTTGTTCATAGGCACTGTCCCGATGAATGACTCGCCAATCTCCCAACACATATCGTGGTTTAGTAGTGTGGTTTTTTTTATCCACAATCACTTCATGCTTGGCCGGTCGATGCGTATGGCCATGTATCAGACCATCGACCTTATTTAATACTTTAAGAACTGCGGCATGATTGACATCCATTATGGACATGGATTTATGAGATTTATCCATGGAGCTTTTTGTACGAATCCTTTGTGCCAACGCTATGCGCTTTTGCAGAGGACGCTTTAATAAAAGCCACTGAGTCACTGGATTACGCATAATAGTGCGAAAGCGCTGATAAGATTTATCATCGGTGCACAAGGCATCACCATGTTCTAAACGAAAGCTTTTGTCGTTAATATGAATAAAATAGGGTTCATGAATTAATTCGGCGTTAAATAAATCGCAAAATTCTTGACCAATTAGAAAATCACGATTGCCATGCATCACTTTAATATCACAACCTTTTGCACTTAGCTCCGATAGCGTCTCTATAATTGGAGTAAGCCAGTTTCTATGGAACTCGGTAGATGACAAAGTCAGATAGCGATCATCACCAACCCAGGCATCAAACCAATCACCTAAGATATATAGCTCATTTAAATTAGCTAGAGCTTTTAAATCATCAATCAAAGCCAAAAAAGCCTGCACTAAGGCAGGCTCATCGGCTGACAAATGTAAGTCACTAATTAGTACTCTACAGATATCATGCGGTCGAGTAGTAATTATATGACTATAGTCAACTATAGCGGGATCATTTACGGACATAGTTTAATCACTAAATATTCATTCAGTAACTTGTCAGTCAATACTTTTGTGATTCGGTAATTTAAACATAGCATAAATATCACTGATAAAAGTAAAATTATTCAGAAACCATTTCTGCAGATTCAATCATTACAGGCTCTTTTGGCACATCAGCATGCATACCGAAGCGACCTGTTGGTACACCTTCAATTTTTTTAACTACGTCCATACCACTGGTTACTTTACCAAATACGGTATAGCCCCATCCTTGCATGTTTTTGCCAGAATGGTTTAAAAATGCATTGTTTTTTACGTTAATAAAGAACTGGCTAGTGGCTGAATGTGGATCTTGTGTACGCGCCATGGCAATAGTGCCCTCTTCGTTTTTCAAACCATTATCTGCTTCATTTTCAATTGGCGCATTGGTACTTTTTTCATTCATGTTAGCATCCATACCACCGCCTTGGATCATGAAATCAGGAATAACGCGATGGAAGATAGTGCCATTATATTGACCAGATTTGACATAAGAAACAAAGTTCTCAACTGTCTTCGGTGCTTTGTCCTTATTTAATTCGATAACAATTTCACCCATAGAGGTGTTTAGCTTTACTACTGGCATATCGCTCATTTTAGTTTCCTTAGTATTCATTGTAATATTAGAATTGGTATTAGGGGTGGTAGTTTGGGATGTAGTAGCATTGCTACAGCCCATTAAAAAAAGGGGCATCATTAAAGTGCCAAAACTTAGCGTTTTAAGTGCATTCACAGGATGTCCTTGAGGGCTCTCATTTGACTATTTGCCAAACCTACCCAAGCCATTTTTATTATAAGCATTATAAGGTTAAAGTTTATAAAAAATCCAAGTTTTACAGCATTAATCTTTAATACAACCTAAAGGTTTAGAATATAAACCCTTGTTTAAATGCGGTATTAGCTCAATATAGAGTAAATACAGTTTAAGTTAAGGGGGTAGTCTAACCTCTTTTTTTTAGGTTGTCATGTGTCTAGCTGTTACAGGGTTTATTAAACCTGATAGAATGGGGCAAATTTTTGTACATTCAACCTTTTACATAATTAATTTTCAAGTATTTAATAAAGATATTCAGGTTTTTATAGGAGAAGCCATTCGATGAGCATTGAAAATAAGCCCAATAACAATAATAAGAATGCTTTAGCTGAGCAAAAAGAGGAACAAAAAAATGACTTTATTCGTCATATCATTCGAGAGGATGTCGCTCAGGACAAGTATCAGCAAATTATCACTCGCTTCCCTCCTGAACCTAACGGCTATCTACACTTGGGTCATGTTAAGTCGATTTGTTTAAACTTTGGTGTTGCAAAAGAGTTTAATGGTATCTGTAACTTACGTTTTGATGACACCAACCCCATTGCCGAGAAACAAGATTATGTTGATAACATTAAAAATGATGTTACTTGGTTAGGCTTTGATTGGGCAAATGAACCATATTATGCTTCAAATTATTTTGATCAATTACATGATTGGGCGATTAAGCTAATTAAGCAAGGCGATGCTTATGTTGATTTGCAAACGCCAGAACAGATTCGTGAGACTCGTGGATCATTTAATGAGCCTGGTAAGCCTTCTCCTCAGCGTGAATCAAGTGTGGAGGATAACTTAAAGCGCTTTGATGATATGAAAAATGGTAAGTATGGCGAAGGTGAGGCAGTACTACGTGCCAAAATCGATATGTCTAGCCCAAATATGAACTTACGTGATCCTGTTATTTACCGTGTAATGCATCAATCCCATCACCAAACTGGTGATAAATGGTGCATCTACCCGATGTATGATTTTGCACATCCCTTATCGGACGCAATTGAGGGTATTACTCATTCAATCTGTACTTTAGAGTTTGAAGATCACCGTCCTTTTTACGATTGGGCCGTTGAAAAAGTGGGTGCTGAAGGCGGTATCAAATATCCACCTCATCAATATGAATTCAGCCGTCTAAATGTTGACCATATCATGACCAGTAAGCGTAAATTAAAGCAATTGGTTGACGAAGGTATCGTAACAGGATGGGATGACCCACGTATGCCGACCGTTGCTGGTATGCGTCGTCGTGGCTACACCCCTGAAGGGTTACGGGATTTCTGTGAACGTGTTGGTGTGACCAAATCGGATAGTGTGGTGGATTTCCGACTATTAGAATTTAGTATTCGTCAGTCACTTGAGAATACTACTGCACGTGGTATGGCTGTATTAAAGCCGCTTAAAGTCACTATTACCAACTTTGATGAAGCGCTAAATGAGTGGGAAAACCTAAAAGATGAGGGAGTGAATGCCCGCTTTGATAGCAAAGAAAAAACATTATGGATCAGCCAGCCAAAACATCCCAATATCGATATGGGCGAGCGTGAAATTCCATTTACTAAAACCATATACATTGATCAAGGGGACTATGAGCTTGAGCCTCCTCAAGGCTATAAACGCTTGTCGCCTGAAAAGCCAGAGATTCGTTTGCGTAATACCTATGTATTGGCGGTGACTGATCATTTATTGGATGAAGCAGGCAATGTAGTTGAGTTAAAAGCGACTATTGATAAAAATACTTTAGGCAAAAACCCAGAAGATCGCAAAGTAAAAGGTGTAATTCACTGGGTATCGGCCACTAAAGGCGTACCTGCAAATGTGCGGTTATATGAGCATTTGTTTTCAGCAGAAAATCCAAGCGCAGTAACAGATTTACATGATGCTTTAAATCCAAGCTCGTTGACGATATTGCAAGCAGTGGTCGAGCCATCATTAGCCAATGCTGATGCAGGAAATCGTTTCCAGTTTGAACGTGAAGGATATTTTGTGGCAGATGTAGAAGAGCACACACCCGACAAGCCAGTTTTCAACCAAATTGTAAGCTTACGAGATACTTATAAACCAGATTAGCTATCGTCTAATCATATTATCGTCTAATCATTTATTAGATACTGCTATATAGGTTATAAATAGCATGCGTTAAAAAAAAAGAGGGGCTATTTTTAGCCCCTCTTTTTATTAAATATAGAATAAAGGATATTTATAATTTAGCATTTAAACCTCATGACTTAAACCTAATGACTTAAACCTAAAATCTCAAACCTAATAACTTAAATGGCTTATAACTTTGTAGCCAGTAACTACAAGGTTTCTGCTTTTTCTTCTTGGCAACCGGTTAATAAATGTTCAGTGCCAAACTGTTTACGCTTATTGGCAAAGAATCTGTCCAGACGATCCATAGCATTTTCTAAGTCCAATAAATTTGGTAAGAATACGACGCGGAAGTGATCAGGAGCATCCCAATTAAAGCCTGTACCTTGAACCATTAGTACTTTTTCTTCAATTAACAGATCCATCATAAACTGCATGTCATCTTTAATAGGGTAAATTGTACGGTCAATTTTAGGGAAACAGTAAAATGCACCTTGTGGCATGGTACAGGATATACCAGGAATAGCGTTCAAACGTTCAACTGCTAATTGGCGCTGCTTATATAAGCGGCCTGATTCGGCTGTTAAATCTCGTATACTTTGATAACCGCCCACTGCAGTTTGTATCGCATGTTGTGCTGGCACGTTGGCGCACAATCTCATAGATGCCAACATATCTAAACCTTCAATAAAGTCGCTTGCATGGTCTTTATTCCCCGATAGCATTAACCAGCCTGCACGGAAGCCTGCGATACGATGCGATTTTGACAAACCATTATAAGTTAGAATCAATATGTCTTGCGCCAAGGTACACATAGGGGTGTGGACTGCGTCATCATATAGTATTCGATCATAAATCTCATCAGCCATCAATACCAGATTGTACTCGCGTGCTAAATCAATAATCTCAAGCAATACCTCATTTGAATACAGCGCACCCGTAGGGTTATTGGGATTGATAACTACAATACCACGAGTCTTATCCGTAATTTTAGATCGGATGTCTTCGATATCTGGTTGCCAATTATTGTCCTCATTACAACGATAATGTACCGCGGTACCGCCTGCAAGATTAGCTGCTGCAGTCCAAAGAGGGTAGTCGGGCATTGGAATAAGTATTTCATCACCATCGTTCATTAAAGCTTGCATCGTCATTACAATAAGCTCTGACACACCGTTGCCTAAATATACGTCACGAATGTCCACTGCAGACAATAAGCCTTTTGATTGATAATATTGTAAGACTGCTTTACGGGCTGAGAAGATGCCTTGTGAGTCTGAATAACCGGTAGCATTATGTAGGTTTAATGCCACGTCTTGCAAGATTTCATGAGGCGCATCAAGATGAAAGGGCGCAGGGTTACCCACGTTCAACTTTAAAATTTTTTGACCTTGGGCTTCCATTTGCATTGCCGTCTTTAATAAAGGCCCGCGGATGTCATAGCAGACGTTTTTAAGTTTGTCTGATTTCTTTAAAGGTTTACGAATTGAGGTTGATATGGTATTGGTCATAATTCGGGTACTCGTGCTTTGATTATTATCGCATTGACTTGAAGAAAGGGGCGTATTTTGGTCAGTTGATGGTTTAGTGGCTGTATAGGAGTTGTCATAACTTGAATTGGCGTTGTTGTTACTTAGTGAGTTAGCACCGGAATTTAACGAGCTTGTCTCAGACAACTCACCTCGCAGCAAATAACCTTCAGAGCAGCCCAAAAGAGTAGCTAGAGCGGGTAACTTTGATGATACGATGCCATTTATGCCACGTTCCCAGTTAGATATTGCGCCACGGCTCACTTTTGAGCCACTCTTGGTCATTTCAGCAGCCAATTGTTCTGCAGTAAGCCCTTTCGCTTTGCGCAATTTACTAAGTCTTTCTCCTTGTGCTTTAAATTCAGAATGCTCACTCATTTATCTACTCTTTTGCTATTTATAAAATTTAATGATTTAAAATGAAGGTTTTATTCTAATGCAAGATTTTATTGCATTATGAATTATTTTACAATACGCTAAATGCAAGTATTACTTGCATTCACAATATGATATATCTATTTAATATCACCATCAAATAATTCAAAAGCTTAAACCTTTTATTATCAGGCTCATAAAGTTCTATGAATAATGTTGTTTATTCATAAATAATTATGTTTATAGTTATGTAACTTCAAACAATTTTAAAAGCTCTATGATAATAGGATAATGTTTAGTTTATTAGATAGAGTGTTGAATAAACGAATTTGAACCTAATAGTTATTTCAAACTAAAATATTAATAATAGGACTTTGATACATTCTAGATTAATTTCATAACATAGTTAGTCTAGAATCTATTCGAAAGGTTATTCAATATAGTAAGACTATCTTCTTAACTTAAAGTCATATCACTTAGTATCTTAATCGCTAAATTACTTTAACTGATGAGCCTTTAAAAAAATTTTACCTGTAAAATTAAAACAAAATTGTTATTCATATAAAAATTATGTTTGAACTTAGAGAATAGAACAATTAAGGAAGCCTTATGCAAGATACATATCTATCCAAAGAAGAAATTGCCCAGCTAACAGATGCAGATTGGCGTCAACGTTTGACAGAAGAAGAGTATTTTGTATTACGTCAAAAAGGCACTGAACGTCCTTTTACTGGTATACATAACGATATGAGTGAGCAAGGTGTTTATCGCTGTAAGGGATGTGGTACTAAATTATTCGACTCAAGTAATAAATTTGATGCTGGCTGTGGTTGGCCAAGCTTTGATGCTACTATAGATAAGTCTGCTGTTGATGAGCATTTAGATACGTCACACGGCATGAGAAGGGTAGAAGTAACTTGCAGTAATTGCGGTGGACATTTAGGACATGTATTTCCTGATGGTCCAAGAGAAACTACAGGGTTGAGATATTGTATTAATTCAGCTTCCATTGATTTGGAACCAAAAGTTTGATTCTATTTATCAATTATATTTGATACCCTTCTCTATCGACCCATATTTAACAGCTTTATTTTAGAACCTTATTTGACAGCTTTATTTATTAATGTGTTATTTACTAAAATCAATTTATTGTCTATATAGCTATATAACTCTTAGAAATATTTATCTTAAAAAACTGAAGAGTAAAAACTTTATTAAACTTAAACTAGCCTAAATCAAGGAAGAAACAATGTCGGAAATCTATGATTTTAAAGCAAACGATTTAAACGGTAATGAAATAGAATTCAGTCAATTTAAAAATAAGGCGTTATTGATAGTTAATACCGCTAGTAAATGTGGTTTTACTCCACAGTTTGAAGGTTTAGAGCAATTACACCAAAAGTATCAAGATCAAGGCTTAGTGGTCATAGGCTTTCCTTGTAACCAGTTTGGCAGTCAAGATCCTGGCAGTAATGAAGAAATTGGCGCATTTTGTCAAAAGAACTATGGTGTTGATTTCTTAATGATGGAAAAAATAGACGTCAATGGTAAAGCAGAGCACCCAATATATACGTGGCTAAAAAAACAAGAGGGTGGGTTTTTGACAGACGGTATAAAATGGAACTTTACTAAGTTTTTGATAAATCCCCAAGGTCAAGTGGTTCATCGTTATGCCCCAACTACAAAACCTGAAGCAATAGAAAGTGATATCAAAAAGTTATTAGCATAGTTATGAGTTTCAAATTACTATGATAGATTTTGACTTTCATTAAAATAAAATTTTTAAATTCTTAATATCCATATTGTATGTTTGTATTCAAATAAATCTAACAGCCTTTTTTAATAGCATCTTTAAATTGGATTGAATAATGGGTAACACTTAAGGGTGTTATCCATTTTGTTTTTTGTCTAAAGTGTTAAACTATCGGTTATTAACCTTGATAAATCATAAAATGTTTAAGTTTGAGTGAGAACCAATCATGCGAATTCGTAAGCTCTTTAAATTTGAAAACGCTCACATTGTGCGTAACTGTAGCTCAGACAGATGCAAACGCTCTATTCATGGTCATAGCTATCAAATTGAGCTAATTTTGCAAGCAAATAGATTAGATAATGGCCAAATGGTTTATGATTTTGGTCTACTCAAATCGTCCATCAAAGATATTATTGATAGTTTTGATCATGCCATTTGTTTTTGGAATAAAGACGATCCTCAATATATCGAAATGTGTAAAAAGTACAGTGCCCGTTGGATTAGTTTACCAGTTTCTCCTTCGGCTGAACAATTCTCAAGAGTAATATTCTTTTGGGCACAAAATATATTGAATCAAACTCAAATGGCCAATGGCGAAGAGGGCGTAAGCGTGTATTCGGTTATTGCTCATGAAACCGCAACAGGATATGCCCAGTGCTTTTTAGAAGATATTAGCAATGAGCACATGGGTATCTTAAATCTTGAAGACTTTGAATTTAGTGACCAAGTGATGCAAGAGTGGAATGACCCCAAGATGTACCAAAAGTTACTTGCGGGAGAGACCTTTGTAAACCCTAAAGTTAGCTTACAAGTTAAAGCCTAGATTAAAGCAGGTAGTCTATATTTTAAATAAAAGAGTTTGATATAAATCAACATTTTAAGTAGCCACTAAAGGTTTCAGATTAACTTACGAAACCTATTTAAAGCTTATTGAAATCCTATTGAAAGCCTGTAAGAAAATCACCGTGTGAGAGATATAGACCATGTCAAGCCAAATTAAAGAAATCGTTTTAACTACCGAAGCCGATACTCAAGCTTTAGCAATTCAATTGGCCAAAGCAAATATTACGGGTAGTGTTTGGCTTTCCGGAGATTTGGGAGCGGGTAAGACTACTTTAACCCGTTATTGGTTACATGCACTGGGCCATCAAGGCTCTGTAAAAAGTCCTACCTATACGTTGGTCGAGCCTTATGAATTGAATGGGGGTGAAACCTCTGAACAGGCTGAGTTCAATAATCGTTCAATACAGCGGGTTTATCATGCAGATTTATACCGCTTGCAAGATCCTGAAGAGTTATCCTTTATTGGTTTTGAAGAGTATTTGGAAGATGAAAAGGCTTTAGTAATCATTGAGTGGGCGAGTCGTGCGCAAGACTACTTACCGCAGCCTCAAATGATCATAACTATCATAGTGGCTAATGAGAACGGTCAAGAACTTAGAAAAGTTAGCATAAAACATAAGGATAGTATCAACTTTGTTGCTCCTTAAAATCCCCTATGTTTTGTGTTTGATTGTATGATTGCGTTATTGAGTCATTTTGATCCTTAGTTATTTATAGTTATTCGATTTACTCTGTTTATAAATTATTTTTTTATTGATTGCCCTATATGACCTTTAGTAGTAGTTCAACACCAATTAACAATCTAAACTATCAAACCAATGAGCCTGAGCAGGCCGCTGTATCAGATAAAGCCAATAATCGTATTAAAAAGCTTCCTCCGCTATTGGTCAATCAACTTGCCGCTGGTGAGGTCGTAACTCGTCCTGCTTCTGTGGTAAAAGAACTGATAGAAAACGCTATTGATGCAGGTGCAAAACATATTGAGGTTCGCATTACCCAAGGGGGTATGGGTATTATTGAAGTGTCTGATGATGGTTGTGGCATTCATCCAGACGATATGATTATGGCTGTAACCCGATTTGCTACTAGCAAAATTGCGGATGTGGCTCACTTACAAGGCATTGCTACTTTAGGCTTTCGTGGAGAAGCCTTAGCAGCGACGGCAGCGGTATCAAGACTGACCTTGACAAGCTGTAGTGATGATACTGGGATTGGGCGAGAATTAAATGTAGCTGGTATATTAGAGGATACTCCTCAGTTGATACCTGTCGTTCATCCTAGAGGCACAACTGTGACGGTAAAGGATTTATATTTTAATGTGCCTGCCAGACGCGGTAACCTAAAATCTATTTCTATTGAATACGCGCATATTGAAATGGTGGTCAAGCAGTTGGCATTAGTGGCCAGCGATGTTAGCTTTGCATTGTGGCACAACGACAAGCGCAGGTTTAACTTTGAATCTATTGGTATGGTTGATACCAACTTAAACTATGCTGTAGTTAATGATCTTGAGCCCATGAAGTCTGCTGTTATGCAGTCCGTACTTGCCCGATTAAAGGCTGTAATTCCTAATAGTCATGATCAAGCGGAATTATTTAGTGAGCATAATTTACAGCCTTTAACTATCAATTTAGAAGTCTTGCGACCTCAACAAGCTTGGGAAAATAACGTAGAGCAGCCTTTATCTATAACTGGTTTTCTAATTCCTAGCGCCAGAGTGTTTTCAGGCTCAAACTATAAATTGATTTATATAAATGGCCGACTGGTTAAAGACCGGCGTATTGCGCAAAGTGTGCGCGACAGTGCGTCAGGTCTTCCAAATATTGAAAATCTTGGTTATGTGCTTTTTTTTAATTTACCTAAGCTATGGCTAAATTTAAATGTACACCCATCAAAACAGAGTATCAAGATTCAAAACCTTGCTAATATCATGGCTCACCTTGAAGTTGGCGTTAGAGACGGATTGCAAATTTGGCAAGCTCGCCAACGTGAGTCTAACAAGTTGAACGCTCATTTTGATTTATTAGGTGCTAAAGTAGATGAGTATAATAAAGCTCACTATTTGACTGCAAATAATGAACATAATAGTAGTAGTGCATATAATTCAGGAGTATCGCAGCATATTAGGGTTCAGCAGCCTACAGCAGACTATGAAATACAAAATGACAATAAGTGCTTATCTGAGAATGAAAAGAATACTGATGAATGTATTAAAAACGGTTTAAATATCAAAAACCGATTAAATCAAAGCGGAAATATCCAATCTAATAATTCTGCTTTAGTTACGGCTAGTGTAGCTTTCAATGATACACATAGTGCTACTAATAAAGGTTTAATTGATAGAGTACAACCAAAAAATACCAGTTACTTTTTAAAAGGTTTGGCCATATTAGATAAGGGCGATATAGACAAATTTGATGTTGAAGCAGGTGAATTAAATAAATTAAAGGCTTCAAAGATTTTAGACCTAGTAGATATCAATGCATTGGTTCTTATTCAATATAATCAATATATTTATTTGTTTAGTGATAAAGGTCTAAAATTAGCGCTTCACGATCTAGTGATTGAGCCAACACAAGACACAACAACCTTATTAACGGCATCATCAATTGATAAAAAAGATTTTAGAGATCTAGATTCTTTATCGCATCTTAACGCTTTACTTGATAGTTTGCAGTATCTACCAAAGTTAGATAGTCATTTACTTCTTCAAAATGCATTGACGCAAATATCAGTCTTGGAACTTGCCACGATCTTGGTCCAAAGATTATAGAATGAAGGTACTATCTAATCAAGGTATTATCTAATCAAGGTACTATCTAATCAAGGTACTATCTAATCAAGGTACTATCTAATCAAGGTACTATCTAATCAAGGTATTATCTAAATCTATCCGTTATAAACTTTGAATTGGTATCTTTAAAAGAAGTAATTATGACTACAAGAGACTGTTAATATGGCGAAAGTTGAGCACTCAATACAATTACTATCTCAAAAAGAGCCATTGCCAAATAATGCTGTCGTATGTTTAATGGCGCCCACAGCTAGTGGTAAAACATCTTTGGCTTATGAGTTATATGAAAGCGGTAAATTTGAAATAATTTCTGTAGACTCTGCGCTAATATATCGCAATATGAATATTGGTACAGCCAAGCCAACTGAAGTTGAGTTAAGACAATATCCGCATTATTTGGTAGATATAATAGACCCTACTGAATCATATAGTGTAGCTAACTTCGTTACTGACGTAGAATGTTTGACTAAAGAAATTCATAGCCGAAATAAGATTCCTGTGCTTGTAGGAGGTACTATGATGTATTACATGGCCTTATTTGATGGGCTATCGGCTGTACCTGATACAGACAAGCAGATTCGTTTTGAAGTAGAAAAATGGCGATTAGATCAAGGTACTGAATCTTTATATCAGTATTTGCAGCAAGTAGATCCTATTATTGCCGAACGATTACCATTAGGTGATACGCAAAGAATTACTCGCGCCGTTGAAGTGTATAAACAGACTGGTAAACCCTTAAGTGAGTGGCAAAAACTTCCAAAGCAGGCATTGTCCAATAGTTCGCAGCAGTATTGGCTTGGCTTGGCAGTTATGCCGGATCGACCTTGGTTACATAAGCGAATAGAGCTTCGATTACAAATTATGTGGCAACAAGGGTTCTTTAATGAGGTTATAGAGCTTTTACAGCGTTATAATTTATCTTCAGATATGCCTTCAATGCGTTGTGTCGGTTATAGGCAAGTTATTGATTATTTATTGCTAACAGGACATCCTGCGGCAAAACAACTAATCAACTATCAAGAGGCTAGTGAATTTCTAGAGCGAGATTGTGAGAGGGTTGATAAGGCGTTTGCTTGTCAAGATATGAAAAATAAGGCATTATATGCCACGAGACAGCTCGCTAAGCGTCAATATACGTGGCTTAGGAATTTAGTATCTAACTTCGATCAAGCGCACTCTGATTCTACAATTCACGATATAACTAAAAGTACATCATTCAATAGTTCTAATAAAAATAACAACAGTGATAAACATGTTATAGCCTTTGAACATATTAATGAAGTAAGAAATTATTTAGCTTCAAGAATCTAATGATACTAATATTATCTTCATTAGATATTATAATTAACAGATAAATTAAATTAGATAAAAATATTTAATATACTTATAAATTAACCACTTAGATATTTCTGCTTACACACTATAACAGTAGGCTTGTACTAAATGTCTAGGACGTACACTTATAAAATGATATGGTAAATCAAGAATAACTATAATTGTTTATTTCAAATAGGGTGTGTTGAACATTGGGATAAAAAGAAGGTGACAAAAAAATAGCAAACGAC
>NZ_JAGLBC010000201.1 GCF_018260395.1 Psychrobacter sp. | reverse complement strand
TAGCTAGACTGTGAAACATTTTATATCAAAATATTGTTACCATTTAACTTAAATTACTGGTTTAATATAGGTAATGATTTTTTGTTTGTCTAATTACTGTTGAACCTCGACAATTAAAACCATAACAGATAGTCGAAGTTAAATATTAAGTAGCGAACAGATTATATTTCTATAATTTTTAATTTTAAGGTTATCGTCATGATTGATGCAGACGGCTTTCGAGCCAATGTCGGTATCATCTTGGCTAATACACAAGGACAAGTACTATGGGCAAAACGAGTTGGTCATGATTCTTGGCAGTTCCCGCAAGGGGGTATCGACGAGGGGGAAACACCTTTAGATGCCATGTACCGAGAGCTGTGGGAGGAGGTAGGTTTATATCCTCGACACGTTCAGCTTCTAGCCGCTACAGATAACTGGCTGAGATATCGGCTACCTAAACGTTATATACGTCAAGGGCAACATCCTTTGTGTATTGGACAAAAACAAAAGTGGTTTTTGCTACAGCTAGATGAGCCGAATACAGAACATATCCGCTTTGACACAGCCAAACCAGAGTTTGACCATTGGGAATGGGTAAGCTACTGGTATCCACTAGGTCAGGTGGTTCATTTTAAACGTGGTGTGTATCGCCGTGCATTGCGAGAGCTGGCACGAGAGTTGCCGCTAAAAAAAGAATTGATTATCCCTGAACAGACCAATCATCTTATTCAGGTCTAGTTTTTTTACGAAACTCTTCGTTTTTATATTGTCTTCACTATTAAAAATGCCTGCATCAAATGTAGGCATTTTTGTTGCTTAAAATTATCTACGAAAGCA
Organism: Psychrobacter sp.; assembly: GCF_018260395.1. Classification (GTDB taxonomy): domain Bacteria; phylum Pseudomonadota; class Gammaproteobacteria; order Pseudomonadales; family Moraxellaceae; genus Psychrobacter. Next base: position 2,213 of record NZ_JAGLBC010000201.1, on the reverse strand, counting down.
TCCCATCACGGCTTAATAGCCACCTTCAACACACCATCACGCTGATTCATAAATAAGTCATACGCCTCAACGATATCATCTAGTTTGTAGGTATGAGTGACCATTTCAGACAAATCAATTCGACCTGATTCAATCACATTCATGAGACGTCGCATACGCTCTTTACCGCCTGGGCACAGTGCAGTGCGAATAGTGTGATCGCCAAGTCCTGCGGCAAAATATGCCATAGGAATAGTTAAGTCTTCTGAATAGACGCCTAAGCTTGAAAACGTACCACCGGGTTTAAGTATCGTCAATCCCTGCTCGAACGTAGACTGTAATCCCAATGCTTCAATACTGCTATCAACACCTCGCCCCCCTGTCAGCTTCATGACTTCATCGACGACATCCAATTCTTTAAAGTTCAAAGTAACATCAGCGCCCATTTTTTTGGCCATTACCAGACGATCGTCATTGCCATCTATAGCAATGATAGTTGATGCGCCTTTTAGCTTAGCGCCTGCTGTGGCACATAGCCCGATAGGCCCTTGGGCAAAAATAGCGACAACATCGCCAATTTGAATATTGGCATTTTCAGCGCCTTTAAAGCCTGTTGACATAATGTCAGGACACATCAATACTTGCTCATCGGTTAAGCCATCAGGCACAGGGGCTAGGTTTGCTTGAGCGTCTGGTACTAAAACATATTCAGCTTGAGTGCCATCAATGATATTGCCAAAGCGCCAGCCGCCCGTGGCTTTGTACCCATGACAAGCGCACGTACCGTCTGGTTGGATATAACCACCATCTTGAGAAGGAAGGCCATCTTGACAGGCATAAGAGCTAAAGCTTGGGCAGATCGCACCAGCGATAACTCGTTGCCCCTCTTCATAGCCCATCACTGCGCTGCCAAGCTTTTCAATAATACCAACAGGCTCATGACCGATAGTAAGATTTGGTGCTACAGGATATTCACCTTTAAAGATATGAATATCGGTGCCGCAAATTGTGGTGGTAGTTATTTTAATTAGCGCATCATTAGGGCCGACATCTGGTATTTTCTTTTCAGTTAGTTCAATTTTACCGGGTTCTACAAATATTAGGGTTTTCATCATACTCATGTCATATCATCCTTTTGTGTTGGCTTTTTTCAACAAAACGGTGTGCTCTTAGACAAGTAATCACTATTTGTTCCTATTGCACACTTGCTTACAACTAAAATATACCTTTGATATATGACAAGACCATTTAATCCACATTAATTTTATGGATTTTGGTAATTTAAAACTTCTATTTATAGTTTGTTAAAAATGATGAGAATACTCACGACTATCAAGCGTTAATGGTAAGTGGCCTTCTGCAGTGTCTGAGGCTTTATTGAGTTGCTCTAAATGAATCAAATCAGGGTTCGCAAGGTGTGAAGCTCGACGCATGGTCAATATGCTTTGGGTTCGGGTGCCATAAGTGGGCATTTCAGGCGTATCAATGCAAATAGAAGACAGCGCTTGTTCTAAAGACTTTGGCAGTCCTGTATCCGGCAGCTTATTGCTGGGGGCTTGTGTGGTATCTGACAAAACCTGCCATGCAGCATCTTGCCAGTAGTGTTTGTCACTGTTATAAAATTCAATACTTTCACTAATTAAAGGTAGTACTTCTTGACGTAATCGGCCACGCAAACGTTCAGACTTAAACCACGCCTCATCTGGTTGTCCATTTGAGACAATATGAAGACCGCTGTGAAGTGGCGTGGGTGGATAGCCTCGATTATTGACAATCACTGCTTGGTGAGTATCGCCTACAATAAGATTGAATCCTGCATAGGCTTGCAAGTCAATCTGGCGAGCAAAGGCTAGTGGTGATAAGTCACTGATTAAAAAATTAGCTACCAGCTCACCTCGAGAGCGTTGTTCTTCAATTGCTTTTACCCCATCTCTAAAATTTAACACCGCCGCCCATCGTCCATTTTGAGTCACAACTTTATTTTCTGCGCCATGTTGGTGCACGCCAAGCCAAGTTCCACCACTTTTATCATCGCGTCCTGCCAATATGGGTAAATCCATCCATTGGTGAGTAGTGGTCGTAGGACGATCTAAAAACTCATCTCTATTAGACAGTAGCACTAATGGCATCTCATCAAATAATTGCCAAGCTATAGCAGCTATACACATGAGCCTTCCTTATGTAATTGAATAGGTTAACAACAAGATATTTTGATTTGAAACCTTTGCACGAAC
>NZ_JAGLBC010000200.1 GCF_018260395.1 Psychrobacter sp. | reverse complement strand
GTAAGTAAGCATTTAATCTAAATTGCAGTTACACAGAATTCGGGATGGGCTCCATTTATCAGCTATATCATCGCTCGCCAGCGCAGATTGAAGCTTCTAACTACTATATTAATCAAAACATGACAATCAATGAAATTAGTGTCTTTGACCCTGCCAATAAAAAAATCAACATCGTATATAGTTATGACTTCGCTTCACCTACCACATTATATTCTATTCAGTTACCACTATCATTGGATTTCAATCGTTCACAACTTACCTTAGATCCAAGCGCTTTTTTACCAATAATGGCTTTGATATCGCCCGAAAATGCGCCAATAACTGAAGAATTGGATGAAACCATTGTAGCGTTTGAATTACCCGCCGAAATCAAAGAGAAATTACCTTCAGATGTGATATACGATGCTTTTATTTCAGCTATTTCAAATAGCCTAAATGAACTCGATTCAGGAAACTTTACGGCTTTAGATATCTCAAAGGATACCTATGCAAAAAGGGTTGGAGCTCACTCTGCTATAAAACTGAATCTTGACAGCAAGCAAACTGGTAAATTAATTGGTTTAACCCTAAAGCATATGACTAAGTCTTTACAAGACTATGTAAGTCTACGACCTGACTTGTATAACAATTCAGATATGATAAGTATTGCTTTGTATAACTGGGAAAAAGCCAATTCTAAATATCAAAGTAGCGATATAGGTTCTTTATTTCAATTAATAGAGGCGGTTGCGCCAATTTCATTTAATCAAAGTAACTACTATTATTTAGACGGTAGTGGAAAACTTATAGCTGTACAATCAAGTGCCTCAATAGGCGGTGACATTTTGGGCGCTACTAAAACTGGTTTAAGTCAAACAACTTTTAATCAGCGTGAGTTTGATAATCATCCCCTATATAAAGTTTATCAGCAATCTTTTGGTAAGCCTTTTGATGTACTTCCGCCTGCCAGCGTAGACGGCAATGCCTGGTTAAACAAAATTAGAGAGCGTAAACAGCAGTTAGAACAAGCCAACGTCGCTCGAAGTGAATATGAGAGTGATGACGCTTTGAGCGGTAATGTATTTAAAAGTATGGAAGATGAAGAGTATAGACCCTCAATTAGAATCATTGATTATGGCAACGTTGATGAATACGAGGATGATAACAAATATGAGAAAACAATCGAAAAATAACTCATAACTTCATAACCAATACTTCTAAGGATAATAATGAAAAATTCAAGCATTGCTTACCCTCATAATTCTTATTTTAAACTAGCCACGCTAGCAGTGATATTGCCATTGTCACTTACCGCATGCCAAGTCACTCAAGATAATCAACATGCTTTATCATCAAAAATAACTCAATTACCAGTTCAACAACAATCAAAACTGGCAAGAGAGACTTTATTAAAAGCTATGCAAAATCAGTATCGCAGTGATTATACATACACCACAAATATTATCGCGTCTAACGAACAAAGAAGAGATGCTTTAGCCAATGCTACACCGCAACAGTTAGCTATGAGCGACAATCCTCTAGACCACTGTGAGCATGTTCACGATGAAGCTTATGTGAATTTAATGCAACAAGCTGGATTACAATTAACCGATTCAAAATACGATACCCAAAGACAAAACATAAAACAGTCCTTTTTAAAATGTAAAGCTGCATTAGAAGGTTCAAATTTTGAAGAGAACAATAAAGAGTGGCTTGAAAAAGCGGTTTCACAAGCAAAAATAGATTTGATGGATTCTGAAGCGCATAATCAAGATATAAACAAAGCAGCGGAATTTGAGGCCGAGCAAGCAGCATTGGCGGCTGATAAATCGGTAGGTGATTATAACGAGATTTATGATGATGAACTTTCTAATACCATACCACCACTTGTAGATCTAAATAGCGATTTAATGCCTGACTATGATTCATCGCATACTAAACTTGATGCTCGCAAAGCTAAGCTTCTAGATGCATATTTATTACAGCCAGCCAGCATTAAAGCTTCAGGCGTATATAGTGCTTCAAGAGGAAAGCTCAGTATTATACCGACTTTTACCTATCAAAGCCGCAATATCACAGCCACAAACAGTCACTTTATTTATGCAGATGCAATAGAGGGGGCGGTATATATTTGGGCAGATACATTTGCCTACATTACATCATTATATTTTGATCAAAATCTTGGTTTAGCCATGAAAAATAAATGGATAAAAATAGACCTAAACGATGGTAGTTTGCCTAAAAGCTTCTTAGTGGATTTGGTAAAAAGTCATCAACAAGCTAAAGATAAAATGACTATTAATTCTAGTCTTAATCAATACCGATTTATATCTTATGATCAATTAATGAATGAATCACCAAGGCCAGATGCCAAACATCAACCTTTTTTAAAAAATGCATCAATATTTATAGAACGTACTCAAAACGAAGAACAGTTTAATCAAGATATAAATTTGTATTTATCCACCTTATATAGCCACATGACACAAAAATACCCTCAACTACTTGAAGAGCGGGGTAATGGTGACTTTAATAGCCGCAGTATATTCACTAAGATTTTTAAAGATATAGATAAAGCGATACTTGATAACCAAAATGACAAAACTGATAGTAGCGATAAACAACTGGCTTTACATACTTCAGAAAATGAATCGAAAATTAAACCTTATATAGATTATGCGGTACTCACAGATAACGCTTCATTTAACAAGTATTTATGGCGTAATATATTTGGCCTTGATAACCAACAACAAATTATTTGGCAGCTGTCACAACGTCAAATGGATAGTTTATCCAATGTTTCTTACAGTATGGATGATACATTTAAAGGATTAAGATTAGAGGCTTTGACTCAGTTCTCTAAAGCTACTGCAGCTCAACCTATGTTTGACACTTTGCCTGCAGAAGGTTCAATGCCTACAAAAGACAATAGCATTGACTTAAAAACTTATATAGAAGAATTGAAATTAAAATATAAAAATGGCGAAGGAACAGTACAAGGTAAAATCTTATTTGAATCTGTAATGCCACAAGAATAAGGTTATAGTAATAACGCAATTTAATAATGATTTCAAATAAAT
>NZ_JAGLBC010000199.1 GCF_018260395.1 Psychrobacter sp. | reverse complement strand
ATGTCCTAGCAGTAACCTTAGGTATTATCAGTCATGTGCCAGCTGGGCTCGGCGTATTTGAGCTAACGATGGTTACCTCATTGCCTAAAGTCGATAAGACGACTCTTTTATCTGTCCTTTTATTATTCCGTATCTTATATTATATCATTCCTTTTTTGCTTGGCATCTTATCCTTCATATTGCATGAAGCGTATATCCGTTCAGGTAAAAATGCTTATCATCAGTTACACCTCAAAAACGAACCAACTGTTCCAGAAATTTTGACTAACTGTGATACCCAGCCTCCTCATATATCAGCGATTGACTGGTTACCTCAATTAATGGCTTTAATTATTGCTATTGTTGGGTTGTTAATGCTTATTGTTAGTATCTTACCGCCCAATCAAGATAGAGAATTACTTCTAAATGAGTTACTACCTTTTTCTATTGTGGAGGCATCCTATTTATTAAATACCTTAATGGGCTTTGCTTTAATAGTATTGGCACGAGGTTTATATCAACGTTTAAATGGTGCATGGCTATTGACAATGTGGCTATTAGGGCTATCTAGTGTCACTTTGCTCATTAAGCATCTTGAGTATGAAACAGCTTGCTTGGCTATATTGGCGTTCATGGTGCTCTATGTAAAAAAAGATATTTTTAATAGACAGTCCTCATTAATGAGTTTACGTCTTAACTTACCAAATTTATCTTTGTTATCTATACTTTTTATTAGTCTATTTTGGGTAGGGATGTTCGTACATCGTCATGAACCCTACACAGCTAGTTTATGGTGGGACACTACAGGGGACAGCGGCGCTCGCTTTATGCGTTCTTATGCCGTTCTTACTATTTTTTCAATCAGCTATGTGATGTTCAGCTTAATTAGATTTAAAAAACCAAAACCTGTAAAAGCTTCTTTTGATGACTTACTAAAAGCGGAAAAAGTCATTAAAATGTCGACCAAGGCTATTGCAAATCTAAGCTTACTTGGGGACAAACAGCTTCTTTTTAGTAACACTGGAAATAGCTTTATTATGTATCAAGTGCATGGTAGAAGCTGGATTGCGATGTCTGATCCTATAGGAGACGAAAGCGAGTTTTTTGAATTAATCAATAAATTTATTGCATTAGCACAAGGATTTGGCGGCGCTTATGTTTTTTATGAAGTTAGCAATCGATACGGCTATCTTCTCAATAAAAATGGCATTCAGTTATTAAAAATCGGTGAAGAAGCGATTGTAGATTTGGATAAATATAGTTTGCAAGGTAGTAAGAATGCTAAGTATCGACAAACTATCAGTCGCGGTAACAAAGATGGACTGACTTTTGAGGTTGTGCCACCAGAGCAAGTGGCAAACATTTTAGGCGAATTAAAGGTAATATCTGATATTTGGTTAAATGACAAAGGCTCTGTTGAAAAGGGATTCTCACTTGGGTATTTTGACGAAAATTACTTAAAACATTTTGACTGTGCCATTATTAAATATAACAATACTATTGTTGCATTTTCAAATATATGGAAAAGCGGCGGCTTGCATGAGTTATCAGTCGATCTTATGCGCTACCGAGTTGTCTATAACGAGGAAGGTAAAGAGATTAAGAGCATTATGGACTATTTGTTTGTTAATCTTTTTGTCTGGGGTAAGGAGCAAGGCTATCATAACTTTAGTTTAGGCGGTGCACCCTTTACTGGTATTGTACCTAGCAATTTATGTAGTAATGTACCAAACCCTGTACTTAATAATTCACCTAGCAATTCAATAAAGAATACATCTAGCACTTCATCTAGCAAGGCTCCCATAAATAGTAATGCATCAAATGAGGTTAAAACAGCAAGTTTTGACTCGCATAAGTTGATTAATACAACCACAAACTTAAATACTGTTAACCTTTATAATCCTACAGGTATGGACGTTGGAACAGGTCGCACTTGGCGCTTTGTTACCCAAACTGTCACCAAATATGGGAAAGATTATTACAATTTTGAAGGTTTAAGACAATTTAAGGAAAAGTATCATCCCCGCTGGGAGCCAAGATATATTGGTATTGAAACCGGTCTTAGGGCAGGGATTAAACCCATTCAAGGGTTGACTGATACCACACTACTTATTTCAGGTGGTTTGAGTAGTTTTATCAAAAAGTAGTCTTGCTATTGACAGTGAAATAATAAAAAAAATAGGGCGATATTATGACACTATTAAACGATATATTAACTACCCATTGGCGCTTAATAAGTAGTCTATTGGCAGGGGCTTTGGTTGGGCTGGCATGCACGACATTACTGTCTTTATCGCTAAGTACTTCATTTATTATTGGCTGGGACAGCACCATCTTATTATATATTCTCAATATCATTATCATGCTTAATAGAGATACGATGCATGAGCACCTTAATAGTGTAAAACAAAGCCAATTTTCTGTTTTAAGTTTAATTATAATCTCAAGCTTTATTTGTGTGTACTCCTTAACCAAGCAAACTCAAATGACTAAAAACTATCAGGATTGGGAGTTTGTATTATCTATTAGCTTGACTATTGGTACTATCTTTACAACATGGCTGATGATTCAAATTATATTTGCGATGCATTATGCTTTTTTATATTTTTCTCAATTACAAAAGGGCGATGCCTTGCCAATAGCATTTCCTGAGGCAAACACGAACTCTGACACTAACCATAAACAAATGGTTAGTCCTAGTTTTGAAGATTTCTTTTATTGTGCCGTTTCAATTGGAACATCCGCTCAAACTGCGGATACCACATTTATATCTACGGCAGGAAGAAACCTTGCTACTTTACATTGTGTTATCGCTTTTGCTTTTAACCTAGTTATTATTGCCTTGATGATCAATATTCTAGCCACTTATATTTAATTAATTAATCACAATCAACTTCATTATTAGCATTGAATTTTTTTAAATTAAGTATGAATTGAGTTTAATAATCTTGTTAATACTTTTCTAATTACATAAACAATTACTAATAAGCATTACCAAGCGGTAATACTTTATTAAACGATAATGCTCTATTAACTGGTTATGATTCAAGACCATTACCTAACAAAAATAATGCGAATGTAATCATTAACAATAATCCCTAAA
>NZ_JAGLBC010000198.1 GCF_018260395.1 Psychrobacter sp. | reverse complement strand
TAAAACCAGTTATACAAATCCAGCTATATATAATAATAGTCAATTCGCTGTGGTTTTAAAGAAGGTGTGACTAAATCATTATCAGACTATTCTCTGCTAACAAGTATAAGACTTAAATTTTATGTCATCTCTAATAAATGTATTACAAGTTCCTTTGGCGCTTTATATCCATATACCATGGTGTGTCAAAAAATGTCCCTATTGTGATTTTAATTCACACACACTTCCACATAATGACACCCTATCTAAAACAATAAACTTAGATGCTACTGACCAAACGAGCTCGATAGTTGACGATCATTTTCATTTGTATGTCGATGCATTAATTAAAGACATTAATGATCAGTTGCCTTTATTACAAGGTCGTAAAATCAGCTCTATCTTCATTGGGGGTGGTACGCCTTCGCTACTACCAATTACTCAATATCAACGCTTATTTGATCATTTAAAATCGGTTTTACTTTTATGCGATGACTTAGAAGTAACCATGGAAGCCAATCCAGGTACTTTAGAACATGCTCCTTTTGAGCAGTATCTTCAAGTAGGCATAAATCGCTTATCAATGGGGGTACAGAGTTTTTCTGATACCAAGCTTGAAGCTTTAGGACGCATTCATAATGCAAATCAAGCCCAAATGGCCACGCAAGCTGCCAAAAAAGCAGGATTTAAGCGAGTAAATATTGACCTAATGCATGGCCTGCCAAATCAATCATTGCAAGAAGCTTTATATGATATTGAGCAGGCACATCAAGCAGGTGCCACTCATATTTCATGGTATCAGCTTACCATTGAGCCCAATACAGTTTTTTATAGAAATACCCCAGTCTTACCAGATGACAATGACTTAGCAAAAATAGAAGAGCAAGGCTGTGAAGTATTGAATCAGCTAGGCTATCAAAATTATGAAGTTTCGGCTTGGGTAAGTGCAGAAGATCAGCAGTGCCGCCACAATGTAAACTACTGGCAGTTTGGCGATTATCTTGCTATTGGGGCCGGCGCCCATGGCAAAATTACTATTGCAGATGATAGTGTCTATAATGATTTTGAAAGAGGTATATATCGATTTAGTAAAACCCGTTTGCCAAAAGATTATATGACTTATGAGCAGTACCCAAAAACGGTAGGTTTTGCGCCTATAGCAGAGGAAGATTTAAATGGTGAGTTTATGATGAATGCTCTACGTTTAACTTCAGGGGTTCCTTTAAATTTATATAGCGATAGAACGGGATTAACAACGGCTAAAATTAAACCTATCATAAAGCGTTTGCAACAGCAGAAATTATTGGTTGAGGCAGATAATTTGATTCAGCCTACAGACTTAGGTCGTCGTTATTTAAATCAAGTATTGCAAGCGTTTTTATAGCATAGATTTTGAATTAGCTATGTATTTAAAGCAGGATATTGGCTATTTTTAACTATCGCAGTTATTAAATAGCTATAGTATTAAAATATCAAATATCTAAATCATTATATCTATAATAACAGGGAGACTGCATCATGGCAGGTTACGTATTAGCATTGGATCAAGGTACTACCTCAAGCCGTGCCATTATATATGATGATAGAGCCCGATCAATCCAGATTTCACAAAAGCCGACAGTTTTAACTACTCCAAAGGCAGGTTTTGTGGAGCAAGATGCCATGCAAATTTGGCATACACAAATTAGCTGTGCACATGATGCTATGAACCAAGCGGGGTTGTTAGCAACCGATATCTCAAGCCTTGCCATTACCAATCAACGTGAAAGTATTGTGGTATGGGATAAAAAAACGGGTAAGCCACTAGCACCTGCTATTATTTGGCAAGATAGACGCACTGATGATTGGTGTCAAAACTTAAGTAAGCATCAAGTTAAAGGGTCAGACGTTAGTATGGATCAGCATGTACAGTCTATAACGGGCCTGCGTATAGATCCCTATTTTAGCGCTAGCAAGATCGTTTGGCTATTGAACAATCACCCTAATTTAAAAGATAGAGCCCAGCGTGGTGAAGTCGCGGTAGGTACTATCGACAGTTGGTTGATGTTTAAGTTAACTGGCGGTGAGCATGTGATAGATATTACCAACGCTTCTCGTACCTTATTGTACGACATTAATAAATTAGATTGGTCTGACGATTTAATAAATAGATTTGATATAAACAAACAAATGCTTCCTAAAGTTTTGGCTTCTGACGGAGACTTTGGAAAGACTAAGAAAGGATTATTTGCTAAACAGATTCCTATTCAAGCGGTGCTAGGAGATCAACAAGCAGCTTTATTCGGTCAAGGCTGTGTAGACACTGGTATGGCTAAAAACACCTATGGTACAGGTTGCTTCATGCTAATGAATATAGGCGATGAAGTGCAACTTAGCCAGCATCATCTATTAACTACAGTGGGCTGGCAACGTCGAGTTAATAATCTGCAATTGCCTACTGCTAACGAGCATCCCTCATTATCGAAATTGGTTAAGTCAGGTCAGCGTATGCTAAGTCCTACTAAGCGTGAAGTCACTTATGCCTTGGAAGGCAGTGTGTTTATGGCCGGTGCTATCGTGCAATGGCTACGGGACAATATGGGATTGTTTAATCGATCACAAGATATCGAAAGTCTTGCTAAAGAAGTAGATAGCAGTGAACAAGTGGTGTTAGTGCCTGCTTTCACAGGGTTGGGTGCTCCTTATTGGCGTTCAGATATAACAGCCAGCCTAGCTGGTATGACCCGGGGGAGTACTAAAGCACACATAGCACGTGCGGCCTTAGAGTCAATAGCTTTTCAAACTTATGATGTGCTAACTGCGATGCAAAAAGACAGCCCCAGTCCGTTAACAGAGCTTAGGGTTGATGGGGGCGCCGCCAATAATGATTTATTAATGCAGTTTCAAGCGGATATGCTCGGCGTACCTGTATTACGACCTAAAGATACTGAAATTACTGCCAAAGGTGTGGCTTTATTAGCGGGTATAACCGCAGGCTTATACGATGAATCTACGATTGATGATAGCTGGTATCTGGATCAATGCTTTGAACCTTCAATGGCTGCAGACGAACGCGGGCATCATTTAGATAAATGGCATCAAGCCATTGGCAAAACCTTACAATAATATAAGTTATCACAATCCGACTTT
>NZ_JAGLBC010000197.1 GCF_018260395.1 Psychrobacter sp. | reverse complement strand
ATTAACCACCAATCATAGACAAATTATTCATAATACCGCTATTAGATTCTGCCAAATGATGATGCTCAGGCTTTATCGGCATAAAATCATGCAACTTTTGCACCAAGCCTTGCACATCGTATTGTTGTAAATAATGCCGAATATCGTAACTGCCCTGATCAAATAGGCATAAATGTACTTTGCCTAGGCTACTGACTCTCAAACGATTACAGCTGTCACAAAAATGGGCGGCATACGGGGCAATCATACCAATACGACCGACATAATCAGGATGGCTGTATTCAATGGCTGGACCATCATTTGGTGAACGCTGGTTCGCCTGCCAGCCATTTTCTAATAAGTATTCGGTAATGAAAGCGGACTGAGCATGCTCGGCAAAAAACAAATCACTGTTGTCGCTAGTCTGCATAAACTCAATAAAACGATAGGTCACTGGGCGCGTTTTAACATAGTCCAAAGCTGACATTAAGCTGTTGTAAGCCGTGTTTTCCATTAAGATGCCATTTAACTTAAGCTTAATATCAGTGGTCTGCAGCAAAGTATCCATATCATCAAGTAGCTGAGGTAATATATCAAAGCCAGTCATTTGCTTAAAAGTGGCCGGATCAAAGCTATCCACACTAATGTTTAACTGGTCTAAACCCGCTTGATGCCAATTAGCGATATGCTTGGCTAATTTGTAGCCATTACTGGTCATCGCTACTGTCTCAATCCCAGGAGTGGCTTTCACCAAGCGAATGATATCAGTCACATCTTTACGTATAGACGGCTCTCCACCTGTTAGACGAACTTTCTTCGTACCGACTTGAGCAAAAGCTTGAATGAGTACCTCTATTTCTGACAAGCTCAACTCATTGTCTGGGCGAATACCTTGATAGCCATTAGGCAAACAGTAACCACAGCGAAAATTACAAAAGTCTGTAATCGACAAACGCAAATAAGTTAGTCGACGCGAAAAACCGTCTGTCAATGGCTCATCACTTTGCATAGAAGGGACTGCGGTCATCTTAGACGCAGACACTGACGCTTTGCTAGATTTTGCTATAGAGGTATAAGTATTAGAAGGTGGAATGCTAGCAGGTTTATTGCTTAAAGAATGAGTGTTAGACAGTACATTATTAATGTTTTTAGAATTAAAAGAATTAGCGTTTGTAAGAGCAGTATTGGCTCTGTTAAAAAAAGCAGAATCAAGGCTAGCATTTTTCGAAGGCATAGACTTTAGCTGTTTATACAACACAAAAGAGTGGTTAACAAAAGCAGGATTAACAGATGACAGTAGGTCATGACCATCAAACTTAGCTGTATTAGGGGAAGGTATATATAGCCTAGCATTCCCTAGGTTGGAATTTAGAGGGGTCATAGTGGGTACCGTACCAAGTCATTAAAATTTAATGTGCTCTAAGCGTTGCCTCAGGTTGTGGAATGGATAAAAAAATAAAAAACTTCATGCAGATATTAGCAATTGAATGTAAATATCTATTATAACAGGTTCAAAATGAATAGATACTCACACAAAGGATAAGGCTCACAACACATGTTATACCACTTTAGGGGTAGCATTTAGCAGTAGGTTTAAATAGTCTTAGGTTTAAATAGGCTTAGGTTTAAATAGTCTTAGGCTTAGATAGTCTTAAGTTTGGATAGATAGACTTTGAATGCCAAAATAACTTTAAGCCTAAATTTTAGGACCATGGAAAAAGCTCTACAGTCACCTCTTCTCCCGCCATAATATCGCCAGAATCCTTAGGAAGCACAATTAAACAATTGGCCAAGCTTAATTGCTTAATGCGGTGCGAGTCTTGCTTGCCGGCCGTACTGACCAAATACTCGCCAGCTTCATTTTGGCTTAAAAAACCTCGTTGATAATCGGCTCGCCCGGCTCTTTTTTTCACATCACAGCTCAAACGGGCGGTTACTTTAAGTGGCATAGGCATATCGTTTTTGGACACACCAGACATTTGCCATAAAGCAGGAATGATAAACTGTAAACTACCCACTACAGAGGATAAAGGATTACCTGGTAAACCGAAGTACAGTACTGGAACCGACAAATCCTGATTTAACTCGCCAAATACAAACGGCTTACCAGGTTTCATTGCCACTTTATAATGATTTATTTGACCTAGCTCTTCGATGATTGTAGTCAAAAAGTCGTAATCTCCTACAGAAACCCCTGCTGTAGAGATAACCACATCACACTCTTGCATCGCTTTACGTAGCACTTTTTTAGTACTCTCTAATTGATCAGGAATAATGCCATAATCATGAATCAACACTGGCAGATTAGCAAACATACTCTTTAAGGTAGGTGTATTAGAGTTGTAAATCTGTGCCAAGGTTTGTAAATTATCACCCACGGCTACCAATTCATCACCTGTTGCCAATACCCCTATAATAAGCGGTTTATACACCGTTACCTGCGCCAGACCTAAATTCGCTAATAGACTAATATCAGCAGGCGTGATTCGTTTACGCGCATGCAAGACCATCTCGCCTGACGCTATCTCTTCGCCTTGCTTGCGAATGTTGTCATCTACTTGAGCCTCTTGACTCAGCTTAATACCATAAGTTTGTGATTTATCGATACTGTGTTTGATCTGAGCAAAATTGGTATTTTCTTGCATGACCACGGTATCACAGTCGCTAGGCACCACAGCACCTGTAAAAATACGCACGCCCTGGCCTGCCTGGAGCGTACCGCTGAAAGCTGATCCCGCTTGTGACTCACCCACAATATTAATTATAGTGTCTGCTTTTAAGACGCTACCTTTTGCAATGGCATAGCCATCCATTGCGGATAAGTTTTGACGAGGCACATCAAAAGGAGAGACGATATCAGTGGCTAAAATATGATTTTGACTAGCCAATAAGTCGCGGCTCTGAGTATCACGCTTAGTAAGGGGGAAATCCTTTTCATTATAAACAGTAATACGCTCCGTAATGGCAGCTTTTAGCTCAGCAACAGTTATCATATATAGGCTCTATTTGGTTAAAGTATCGTTTATTTATAGTATCGTTCAATTTGTTTAATGACGCCTGATATGGATAATGATATGAACCATAACGTCCTAACTCATTCTACTCGCTCATAACCATATGTTGCAACGGTAGTGAATTTTATGAAA
>NZ_JAGLBC010000196.1 GCF_018260395.1 Psychrobacter sp. | reverse complement strand
ACTTTAAAAAACCACAAATGACTCCATTAACTTATATCAGTATTTTTAATTAAGCCGTTTTGGGTGTCATTTCATGGATGACCCAGTAATGAGCTGTATTAAAGCTAATTTTATAATGTGCAATTCAAAAACATTTTTTAGCCCATAGCCAATGATTAAAATATAGCCAACAATAAGACAATAAACAATACGAGCAAACATATGAACCAAGTTAATGCAGCGCCAGATTTGACCCTTCACCCAAGTTTTGAATTTATTCAACACCGCAAAATTGAAGCGTTGTCGTTAGATGTTTTAATTTCCAAGCACAAACAAACCGGAGCCATGCATTATCACTTGGCACACCCTAGTGATGAAAATGCATTTCTTGTAGGATTTCGTACTCAGCCTATGGACTCAAAGGGCGAGGCCCATATTCTTGAACACACTGCACTATGTGGGTCGGCTAAATATCCTGTACGTGATCCCTTCTTTTCAATGATCAAACGCTCATTGAACACTTTTATGAACGCCATGACTGCGGCGGATTGGACAGCTTATCCTTTTGCTACCCAAAATAAGAACGACTATTTCAATTTATTGTCTGTGTATTTAGATGCTTCATTCTTTCCCAATTTACATCCTCTAGATTTTGCTCAAGAGGGTATACGTATTGAGTTGGATGAAAACGATAAGCCACAGTTTAAAGGTATTGTATTTAATGAAATGAAGGGCGCGATGAGTGCTGAGATTGATCAGTTATATCATAGCGTTGCCCATCATTTATTCCCGACAACGACTTATCACTATAACTCAGGGGGTGATCCTGCAGATATTCCTGATTTAACCCATCAAGAGTTAGTTGAGTTTCACCACAGTCATTATCATCCCTCTAATAGTGTAATAATGAGCTTTGGTAATATCCCTGTTCAACAAACACAGGCCAAGCTACATGATGACGCCTTAGCCCAATTTGGCGAAGGTAAAAAACATCAATCACGCCATGAAATCCGACTAAGTGCACCTATTCAGGTAATAGAAACCTACACGGTAGATGAGATTGATAAGGCGCAGACCCATCATGCTATGGCATGGTTACTTCCAGAAATTACTGACCCAAGACAACGTTTGGCATTACGTTTATTAGAAGGGATTCTTATTGAGCATGCAGGCTCACCATTAAGGGCTTATTTAGATAGCCATCCGTTGGCAATTGGTCCAAGCCCCTTATTAGGGTTAGATGACAGTCATTTTGAAATGGTGTTCTATGCTG
Organism: Psychrobacter sp.; assembly: GCF_018260395.1. Lineage (GTDB taxonomy): Bacteria > Pseudomonadota > Gammaproteobacteria > Pseudomonadales > Moraxellaceae > Psychrobacter. The sequence continues at coordinate 1,930 of NZ_JAGLBC010000196.1, read as the reverse complement.
GTGTTCGTGGTTCTGAAGCAGAACATGCTGATGAGATTGAGCAGGGTATCCTACAATTATTGCAACAAGTAGCTGAGAGCGAAATTGATCCAGAAGCCATTGAAACTATCTTGCATCAGATCGAGATTGATCAGCGTCACATCGGCGGTGATAGTATTCCTTACGGCCTAAACTTAATGTTAGAAGGCTTTAGTACCGCTATTCACGATGGTAACCCAATTGATATTTGGCAAGTTGATGACCATTTGCAGTGGTTACGTGAGCAGGTGAAAGATCCTACATGGTTGCCAGGGTTATTGCAGAAGCATTTGATTCACAATCCGCATCGTGTGCGTGTTACTTTAGTACCCGATGCTACTAAATCTGCTAAATTAGCTGAGGCCGAGCAGGCCCGCTTAGATGCCATAGAAGCGACCTTAACTGAAGCGGATAAACAATCTATCAAAGAGCAAATGGCACAATTAACAGCGCGTCAAGCTGCTGAAGATGATTTGAGTCTACTACCAAAAGTAGGTCTAGAAGATGTGCCTGATGCCATTAGCTTTACCTATGGTAAGCAGGTAGCCATTAAGCTTGCAGGTGATGATAGTGTGTTATATCAATATGAAGCGGGTACCAACGGCTTATATTATTACCAAATTATAATGCCACTGGCTGGTCAAGATGACCTAATTAATCATCCGCTATTACCTATATACCTAGGTTTATTGTCTGAACTTGGTACCGATACTTTAGCAGCGCGTGATTTTCAGGCCCTGCAAGCTGCTCATTCTTCTGGAGTCACTGCGCGTATAAGTCAGCGAACATCGCCTCATGATCCAGATCTATTGTCTAGCTATTTTGTGGTGGCGACTCGTGCTCTAAACCGTAAACCTGAAGCCATAGACTTGGTTAAACAGGTTTTAGAGCACAGTATTTTTACTGAGCAAGACCGCATCAAAGAATTATTGCAGCAAAGAAGAGCAGGATGGCAGTCACGTTTGGCAAGCTCAGGTCATGCGTATGCGATGCAAACGGCCAGTCGTAGCATGAGCCGTCAAGCTGAGCTTGAGTATGTGCGTAGTGGTTTACCGGCGTTAAATGCGCTAAAAGACTTTTTAGGCAATGCTGATGAAGATGATAGCAAATGGGATGAGTTATGTAGTGCGCTTTTGGTATTACATAAACGTATGGCAAGTTTGCCAAAACAGGCCTTGATAGTATGTGAGCCTGAACAGACGCAACGCCTCAAGGATTTAATTGAGAAAAATTGGGTGCAGTCACTATATACAAATAAGGTAGAGCAGGACAGTCAGGAGTTACGAAAAAGCATTCCTACTGAATACACCCAGCTTGAGCTTGAACGTGGTAGTGCGCAGCCGAACCTTACTGCCGATAGACAAGCAGAAGACATGGCATGGCTAGTGGCCACTAATGTCTATCATAATGCGGCGGCTTATCCTGTTGTGCCTGCTGATCATCCTGACACAGCTGCTTTAATGGTATTGGCGCCTTACTTACGTAATGGCTACCTGCATGGTGCCATTCGTGAACGAGGTGGTGCTTATGGAGGCGGCGCTGGATATGATGCCAATGCATGTGCCTTTAAATTCTTTAGCTACCGTGATCCACATTGCGCAGAGACTTTTGAACACTTTGAGCAAAGTGTGAAATGGTTATTGAATGAGCCCCAAAAGCCTGAACAATTAGAAGAGGCTATATTAGGGATTATCTCTGGAATGGATAAACCAGGCTCGCCAGCTGGAGAAGCAGTTAAGTCCTGCTTTGCCGATTTACACGACCGTGGTGAAGCTTGGCAACAGAAAATGCGTGCTAATATTTTAATCGTTACTTTAGATGACTTAAAGCGTGTGGCAACCACTTATCTTAAAGATAAGCCAAGTAGCAAGGCCGTATTGGCTCCTCATGATAAAGAAGAGACGTTACAAAA
>NZ_JAGLBC010000195.1:1936-3190 GCF_018260395.1 Psychrobacter sp. | reverse complement strand
GTCTTCAAAATCGAAAAAGCCGAGCATTTGCCCGGCGATTCGTTAAAATTTCGTTAACATAAGGTCGTCTTCAAATCACTAGTAACTATTGAAACTGAAGATCATTTGAAACTGTAGTCTATTTTAATCTTTTAAGACTTCGGCCATGGCGCTGGCTACATAGTCAACGTTATGAATGTTAAGACCTGCTATGCACATTCGAGACGTCGTCAATAGATATATACCGTATTCAGCGCGCAAACGTTCTACTTGTTGTGGACTTAATCCAGTATAGCTAAACATGCCTTTTTGGGTAGTCAAATAATCCCAATTATGGCCAGGAAGCTTCGCCTCTAGTACCGATTTAAGCTTAAAGCGCATCGCTTTAATACGATCTCGCATCGCATAAAGTTCACCTACCCATTGCTCATAGAGTTGAGCATCATTCATGACGATATCTACCACATGACCACCGTGCGACGGCGGATTAGAATAGATTTTACGAACGATTAACTTTAGCTGACCGAAGACTCTGACTCGCTCATCAGGCGTTGGGCACACAATTGACAGACCACCAGCGCGCTCTCCATATAAAGATAAATTTTTGGAGTAAGAGTTACTAACGAATACCGGAAGATCCAGTTCAACTGCTTTACGAATGGCATAGGCATCGCTATCTAAATCTTCACCAAATCCTTGATAAGCAATGTCCATAAAGGTGATTAGCTCATGCTCTTTGACCACAGCTAGTAGCTTGTCCCATTGCTCATGGGTTAAGTCAACGCCCGTGGGGTTATGACAGCAAGGGTGCAACAACACCACATCATTCTTATTCAAAGTTTCTAAGAAACGGATCAATTCATCGAATTTAATGCCACCAGTTTCAGGATCATAATAAGGATAGCTACCAACTTCCATGCCACTACCTTCAAAGATTGCCATATGATTAACCCAAGTAGGGTCGCTAACATAGCATTTTGAGTCTGGAAACCATTTATGAATAAATTCTGAACCTACTTTTAAAGCCCCTGAAGCCCCAATAGTGGCAATGGTTGCGACACGGTCTTGTTGTAATAAAGGAGCATTTTTGCCAAAGACAAGGTCTTGACAGGCTTTATGAAATCCAGTCAGACCCTCCATCGGTAAATATGGGCGAGGGGCAAATGGCGTACTCATGCGTCTCTCTGCTTCTTTAACACATTCTAGTAATGGTAACTGACCATTTTCGTCCAAATAAATCCCAACACCTAAGTTTACCTTATTCGGATTGCTGTC
>NZ_JAGLBC010000195.1:0-1836 GCF_018260395.1 Psychrobacter sp. | reverse complement strand
AAACGTCTACTAACTAAAAAAGGGCTAAACAATATCATTGTCCAACCCTTATTATTGATTTAATCCTTAAGCTCGACCAAATCTTTGAGGTCTACCAAATTAAAATAATACTTAAATCAATATCAGATTACGTAATTAGTCTTTTAAAACTTCAGCCATCGCATTGGCCACATAATCGATATTGCTACTATTTAGACCCGCCACACACATACGTGAGTTGCCAACCATATATACCCCAAACTTAGTTTTTAGGCGCTCAACTTGTTCAGGGGTTAGACCCGTAAAGCTAAACATACCATTTTGAGAGGTCAGATAATCAAAGTTACGACCCGGTACATTGGCTTCTAATACTGACTTTAGCTTGAGACGCATGGCCTTGATACGGTCACGCATATCATATACTTCGCCAACCCACTGATCATATAGCGCCTCATCATTCATGACGATATCGACGATGCGACCGCCATGTGACGGCGGGCTAGAGTAGGTACGACGTACAGTGAACTGCAACTGACCGAACACACGCTCAGCAAGCTCAGCCGTTGGGCACACCACTGACAGACCACCCACACGCTCACCGTACAGTGATAAGTTCTTAGAAAATGAATTACTAACAAATAATGGCAAGCCCATGTCGACCGCTTTGCGAATCGCATACACATCGCTTTCCATATCTTTACCAAAGCCTTGGTAAGCAATATCCATAAATGGAATTAATTCTTTTGCCTGAATGACTTCAAGCGCTTTGTCCCATTGCTCTTGTGTCAAGTCAATGCCTGTAGGATTGTGACAGCAAGGATGTAAGATAAGCACATCATTTTTATTTAAGGTCTCAAAGAATGCCAACATTTCATCAAACTTAACACTGTTGGTCACTTTGTCATAGTAGGGATACTTTGCAACGGGTACATTACTGTATTCAAAGATTGAGATATGGTTGCCCCATGTTGGGTCACTCACATAAGTTTTAGACTCTGGGAGCCACTCATTAATGAACTCAGCACCAATTTTTAACGCCCCAGATCCACCTATTGCAGCAATAGTTGCCACGCGTTTTTCTTCAAGTACTTTAGCGCCTTTACCAAATAACAGCTCTTGGCACGCTTTACGATTCCCAGGCAAACCTTCCATCGGTATATAAGGACGTGGTGAGATAGGATTTGCAATATGCTGTTCAGCCGTCTTTACACATTCTAAAACGGGCAATTTGCCAGATTCATCATAATAGACGCCCACCCCTAAGTTTACTTTATTAGGATTGGTATCTTTTGCATATTCGCCCATAAGGCCTAATATAGGGTCACCAGGGTAATAATCAACACGGTCAAACATTTTTTTTCCTTTCAAAAGGTGGTTGGTCATACAGTATTTAAGAATAAACCAGATTGAGGGCGAACTCAATGTTAGATTTGGCTAGATTCAAACTAGATCAGTTTTTAGCTTTGTTAGTACTCGGTACGACTGTTAGCCTGATTAAGCTAAACTTAAGAAGTAGCTTTTTTAAAGTTATTAAGTATACTTATTTTTGTCATTTATTATGATTTTTGACCATAATTTTTGGCTTTACTGGATTAAGCATTATTGGTTTAGGGAGGTAGTCTTAAAAGACTTAAATTTAAATGTTATATATTCTTACAGTCGATAGCAGGGGGAATATGATTTTATTCATTGGGGATGTTTGGCCAAAGGTCATGTCGCAGCTATTAACTATTTGACAAGTAAAACAAATGAATCTGATCAAGGCGTAGGATTTGATCCAATTAACTTAGGTACAGGTAAAGGCACTTCTGTACTACAAATGGTTGATGCTTTTGAAGATACAACAGATCAAGAAAT
>NZ_JAGLBC010000194.1 GCF_018260395.1 Psychrobacter sp. | reverse complement strand
TAGGTGCCTAGCATGATCTGATCGGCGGTATTATTTTCAAACTGTTTTACGACTATTTCGTTTTCATTGATCTTATCCCAAATAGTTTTTTGAAAATTTACCATATCATCCTCAGTAAACCCCTCCCCTGCAAAAATATCATTGAGCTGACGAATAATCTCTGACAGATAGTCTTCTTTAGAGTCTTTAGGTGCCGCTGTACCAAGGCCGCTAGCAGGATCAAGCTGATACTCTTCAGAATGCTCTTGCAATTTTAAATCCTGCTGCTTGAGTTTAGACACTCGATAATGTGTCATCTCAATATTACTAAGGTCAATTTCATCGTCAGGATTAAAGTCCTCACGCAACAGTGGCAATAAGTGACGGGCATATAAGCTTAGCTTCTCTAAATCACGGTCATCATAGTCTACAATCTGCGACATAAATTCATAGAATCGAGCAAAGCTGCCTAAATCTTTTTTAAATAGCACCAACTTGTCTTTGGCTTTTTTAGCTTCTTTTAGCTCATTGTCTGCATTGCCAATCAGTACTGCATCATTCGTGACCTTAGTACGCTCAAATATCGCTTTGGTACGTTTTACGTCCTCACTCGCGCGCTGATACTGATGTCGCCAACGCTCAACGGCTGGCTTGCAGATGTTACTGATAGCAGCGTTACTTTTATTCTTGCTATAAAAAGCGTCGGCTAAATTACTCACTTCATGCCATTGGATAATGTCACTGGCTCTTATCTTCTCAAACAGATCAAACACCTTATCAGGGTCTGACACATCAGCAAGCTCTGCTGTCTCATAATACGGCTGAAAGGCGGCCAAAATATCGTCTGGGTCATTAAAAAAATCAAGCACAAAAGTACCGGTCTCTTTTTTGCCAGGATAAATACGATTCAGTCGTGATAGTGTCTGTACGCAGTCCACCCCTGCCAGTTTTTTATCGACATACATGGCACATAGCTTAGGCTGATCAAAGCCAGTCTGGAACTTATTGGCCACCAGCATCACTTGATAGCTGTTTTTAGTAGAATTGTCAGAATCAAAGGCTTTACGCATATCACGGCCTTTAAGATCTGGGTTCATATTGGTTTCTGTAAAGCTTTCACCCAATAACCCACTACTATCAGGATCAGATTCAGTGAACTCAACCTCACCTGAGAAGGCCACCATAGCTCTGATACCCTTGTAGCTATTTTCTGCAACGTATTTGTCAAAGGCCAGTTTATAGCGCACAGCTTCCTTACGGGAGCCTGTTACCACCATCGCTTTAGCCTGCCCGCCAAGCAACCCTTTAATATTTTTATTAAAGTGCTCAATAATAATTTTCACTTTCTGTGAGATATTATAAGCATGTAGACGCACCCAGTAGTTAAGTTTAATCTTAGCACGCTTGGCATCGACCTCTGTGTCTTTGCTCATTTTTTTATTGAGCTGATACGCTACTTTATAGGTGGTGTAGTTTTTCAAAACATCTAAAATAAAGCCTTCTTCAATAGCTTGGCGCATAGAATACACGTGGTACGCTTCAGGCTTATTATCTTTTGAAGCTGGCAAGTTTGGATTAGGCAGGCGTCCAAACAGCTCTAGAGTCTTAGACTTTGGGGTAGCAGTAAACGCATAATAGCTTAAATTGTCACTACCACGGCGTGCGGTAATAGTAGCATCAAGCATATCCTCAGCAGATAATCCTCTATCAACATACTCTTCAAAGTTTTCTCTGACTTCATCACTGGCTGTTGGACTAGCAATAAGCACTTCTTTTAGTTTACGAGCCGTAGTACCTGACTGAGATGAGTGCGCCTCATCCGCGATAATGGCATAGCGTCGCTCTTTTAATACGCTTGAGTCTTCAATGGCTTTAAGCACATGAGGGAAGGTCTGAATAGTAACGATGATTATAGGCTGAGAGTTCATCAAAGCTTCAGCCAGCTTCTCAGATTTAGATCCCTCACCTTCTTTACGGTTAATACGCCCAACTACCCCATCAGCATGTTCAAACTGATAAATAGTATCTTGTAATTGGTCATCGAGTACGGTTCTATCAGTCACCACGATAACTGAGTCAAACAGTTTAGTGCCTGAGTGGTTATAAAGCGTGGATAACTGGTGCGCTGTCCAAGCAATCGAGTTAGATTTACCCGAGCCGGCACTGTGTTGAATCAGATAGCGATTCTCAACCTTTTTGATATAGTTTGGGTCTTCTTGTTTTGCTTGCCTGATCTGATCCTGCATCTGGTTTTGAGCAACGGCATCTTCAATCAGGTTGGTCACTACGTCCCACTGATGATAACGCGGAAATATCATGGTTTCTTTTTTGTACTTACGCCCGATCGCGTCTTCTTTATCTTCTATCTGAAGGTGCATAAAGCGACCTAAGATGTTAAGCAGGTTGTCAGTACTTAGCACCTCATTCCATAGGTAGTCGGTGGCGTAGCGGTTATGATCTTGAGGTATGTCATTTCCTGCCCCACCATCACGAGTGCCTTTGTTAAAGGGTAAAAAGAAAGTATCGTTACCTGCCAGCCGAGTGGTCATATACACTTCATACTGACTGACGGCAAAATGTACCAAAGCCCCACGTTTAAAGCTTAGTAGTGGCTCAGGCTTTTTGCTGGCAGGATCAACAGGTAGTCTGTCACGCTTGTATTGTAGTTTGGCGTTTTCAACGGCTTGCTTAAATTCAGATTTAAGCTCCATTGTGACCACAGGCAGACCGTTCACAAACAGTACTAAATCAAGGCGATGACGTTTGGCAGACTTGGCATTGCTAGTTGCTTCATCAGCGTCTTTAGGACTTAAATGAGCACTATAAATCACCTCAGGTACCACACGGCAGATATTACCTTCATAACGTGCCAGCACATCAGGGTTTAGGCTGTGCTCGGGCTTAAATTGACAGAGGCTAAAACGGGTATTGCGAATCTTTAAACCATGACGAAGCACACCCAATGTGCCATAAGTACGTGACGCTCGATCGGTTGTTTGTTCATTGGCTTTGCCTAACTGCTTTACCAATTGTTTAATAAACTCTCGCTCTGGGTCTTGCGGAAACAGACGGCAAAACTTCTCCCATTCATCAAACTGAGTACGTTGTACGTAATCAAGTGCATCACGCTCATACAAGGCGGTATTACGGTGATAGTCTGAGTTGTTACCTTGCACCCAGCCTTTGGATAACATCTCATTGATGATGTCGTTTTGAAAGGTTA
>NZ_JAGLBC010000193.1 GCF_018260395.1 Psychrobacter sp. | reverse complement strand
AGTGAGCTTATTTTCGCATTTTTATTCTTTTTTTTGAATTAGGGACACGGCCTAAATAGGGTGTCTGCTAAACCCTTTTCGCCAAGCAGTTTGTGAAATCTCCAGATGGTACTGTGGTCTGGTGTGGCATCATTCAATGATAAGCCAACAAAGCGTCTAAACAGAAGATCTCGGGCTAATTGCTTCTCCATCTTTGGATCTGATAGGTTGTATATCTTCTGTAGCAGAAGTATTTTAAACATAACAACAGGATGCCATGCTCTTTCACCTACGGGTGCGTTATGAACATCCTTAAGTAGTTGTTCGATACGCTTCCAGTCAATTAGGGCATGAAAATCATCAAGTTCTTCTAAGGCTTCATGATGGGTTGCTAGTGCGTCAGCGAGTCCAAGTTGTCCTGTTTGTTTCCATGCCATGATTGATGCCTTTTGACTTTTATTTATGGTTTTATATAGTTTATCAGTTTTGACCTATGGTTGATGGTTCGTGCAAAGGTTTCTATCATAATAAATCTTAAATTAATGCAAGACGCGTAACGACTTTAACATTTTTGAAAGGGCAATCATGAATTTCATAACGGATAAATATTTTTATAGAATTGGAATAATTCTTTTTATATTATGTTATATATCATCAGCTTATGCGTTTGACCCAACTACTACAATAGATTTATGGTCTCCTGATTATTTAGCGAAACAACATAAAAAGCCCTTGCCAATAGAAGAGAAAAATTCAAAGGGGGCAATTAGCCATGTTGCTATGCCAAGACTGTTAGTCTATAAACCTTCTAAATCCAATCATAAAGCTATCTTGGTTATCAGTGGTGGAGGTTATCGAAGAGAAGAACAAGGTAAAGAAGCGATACCGGCAGCCAAATGGTTTACTAATCGAGGTTATACAGTATTTAACTTAATTTATCGTTTACCTATAGATGGTTGGAATAGTAAGCTAGTTCCTTTTGCTGATGGACAACGTGCCTTGCGTATTATTCATCAAAAAGCAAATGATTATGACTACAAGCAGATAGGGGTTATGGGATTTTCAGCTGGCGGTCATTTAGCAGGAATTTTGGCGGTAACCGAACACAACTTCTATTTGCCTCAAGATGAAATTGATAGTTATTCTGCACGTCCTGATTTTGTCGCATTAATATATCCTGTCGTGAGCATGGAATCAGGTGGTCAGCGCACTCAAACATATAAACAACTAATCGGTGATAATCATAGCTTAGATTTAGAAAAATCATTATCCATTGAACAATGGGTTACACGAGATACGCCGCCCATGTTCATCGCACATGCTAAAGATGATCCTATTGCCTCAGTCGATGACAGCATAGCATTAGATGAACAACTAAAAAAACATCATGTTAAACATACGCTAGTGCTTTTTAAAGAGGGAGGTCATGGTTGGGGCCTAGGCAAGGCAGGGACAACCACGATGGCATGGCCAGACATGTTTCAAAAATGGATTAGCACTATTTAATAAAATTGTTTAATTCATAACGATCAATAATTTTGGAAAAATTACTATGTCTAATAAACTACTAATTCCGCTATTTTGCTTCATAGCGACTGGCTGCCAGTCAATTACACAGCCCCCTAAGACTACCGTCATAGACGCGACTTATCAAAATATACCCTATACTCCCGCATTAGATGACCAACAAACTTTTGATATCTATTTACCAAAAATTCAATCTCAAAATATGTCATCGAGCAAAATACCGCTCGTAATATATATTCATGGGGGCGGTTGGAAACAAGGAGCCAACGACAAATTAGACATCGCAAAAACTAAAATGGGATTGGATAATTTTGCGAAAACTTTACTTAATAATGGTTATGCTATCGTTTCTATAGAATACCGCCTCTTACCTAAATATCAATCTCCTGCTCAAATAGATGATGTGACGAGTGCTTTTAATTACATCTATTCACATGCTCAGCAATATGGACTAGATGTTAATCGTATTGCTGTTATTGGAGAGAGTGCTGGTGGTCAATTAGCTGAGTATTTGGCAGTAACTCAAGGTAAAACAAAAATAAAGGCAAATGTTGCATTTTATGCTCCTGCCGACATTAGTAAACTGACAACTTATGCTAATCAAAATCCAGTCTGTCATTTTTTATGGGGTACTTTAGAAACTTTAACTGGAAAACCAACTAATTATAGTTTTGAAGGTGAGTTAATAGGTGGACAACCGTATTCACCAGAATTTATTCGCAAAGCTAAAGCAATTAGCCCCGTTTATCTAGTATCCGAAAACACACCTCCGACATTGTTGCTTCATGGGGATAAAGACTGTTTGGTACCTTTGAAACACTCTGAGGTATATTATCAGTTGTTACAGCAACATCATATTCCAAGTGAGCTGGTGATTGTAAAAGGAGCTGGACATGCAGATTCAAGATTTTATCGTTCTACCCAATATCTCGATAAGGTAATTAATTTCTTAAACCAGTATCTAAAACCGTAATTACAAATATATATACTCTGTAAATAGCTGACTGTTTAGATAAAATATTTGATTTAAAATCATTTTAATGAAATATGAGATAATACTTAATTAGAAATCAGTGGGACCAAAAATTTTAAGACAAACATAATAAAAAACACAAAATAAAGAACGGACAAACAAACATATAGAGCCCATTCCGGATTTTGTGTAACTTCTATTTGCTAATAGGGTATAAGAAGTTACACAAAGTTTAGGAAAGTCTCATAGCAATTATTACTGTTCTATTAATATGGTTAGCCGTGGGTTTTATAGGCAATTGACATACTTCCACCACTAAACCTAGCGGTTATAGTGGAGGAGTCTTTGCGACCCATAACAACCTAAGTTCTTACCTTTTGCGGAGACAACAAATAATGACAACATTTTTAATAAATATTTGTGGTATTTTGGCCGCCATTTTTGCAATTGCAGCGATTTGGTTTTATGTTAAAAGCCTTATTGTATTAGGTAGAAGTAACCTATTGTTAGGCATAGCGGGCTTTCTATTTTGGCCACTGACTCAAATTATTTTTTACTTAGCAGAAAGAAGAAGACTGCCTATAGAGGATAAAAAAGTGCTTATCCATTCAGTTTGGATGTGGTTCGCTGCTATGACTTTTGGTTTACTTACAGGCATTTTTCTTTATATATTACAAACCCCTACTCATTAGGATCCTGTAACTGCTTATAATCCATAGTAAAGGAGAATAAGCAATGACAAAACAAACAGA
>NZ_JAGLBC010000192.1 GCF_018260395.1 Psychrobacter sp. | reverse complement strand
ACAAATTAATAGTTATCCAGGTCTACTTACTACCATCAATCAACATGAAAAAGAAAAAATCCAAAAACTACTACCTTCATTAAGCCAATTTACAAAAATTTCATTCGGTACAGAAGGTGGTTTATTTCAAAACTATTTTGATTCACCAATATTTGTTTGTGGGCCTGGTTCGATTGATGTTGCACATAAACCAAATGAATATATTGCTATTGATCAATTAAATGCCTGTAGCAGTTTTTTGAATAAACTGATTCATACCCTTTTATAGTTCAAAACTATAAATTATTTAACCAATGAGGTGAAAGATTATGCAATTTGATTGGTCATACACATTTAGTTTATTGAAAAATAAGGATTTCTGAAAAGCTACTCTTACCGTATTAGAGTTGAGCATACTGGTTTGGTTTTTAGGAATAATTTTAGGTTTTTTTCTTGCAATTGGCAAAAAATCTGAAATAAAAATAATATCTCTATTTAGCAGAAGCTACATATGGCTATTTAGAAGCTTGCCATTATTAGTTTTGCTTATATTTATTTATAGTATGCCTCAAGTTTTTCCTAAAACTAGTATCATATTGTCTTCATCATTCATCTCAGGTCTTATTGCGCTAACTTTATGCGAATCAGCTTATATAGCAGAGATTCACCGTGGAGGTCTTAATTCAGTACCAGAGGCTCAGATTGAAGCTGGTAAAGCCTTAGGTATTAAACCTTTAGGAATAAAAACGCTCATTGTGATTCCCCAAGCTATAAGAATTGCATTACCCACTCTAAGTAACGAATTTATTACCATTGTTAAACTAACTTCTTTAGTTTCGGTTATTTCTTTAACTGAAATTTTACTAGTTGGACAACGACTTTATACTCAAAACTTCTTAGTTCTCGAAACGATGTTAGCAGTTGCATTCTATTATGTTTTAATTGTTACGATTTTTGGATATTTAATACAAAAGTTCGAAAATTTAATTGATATCAATCTAAGAAAACCGAATATGCTTAAAGAAGGTGAGCTATTACCGGGCATCTCAACAGATAAAAAACTTGAAAACTATAAAGAAATCATATATGAAAAAAAAGGAGATTATGCACTTGAAGCAGAAAATATACATAAATCCTATGGCAGCCATGAAGTTTTAAAAGGAATTGATTTAAAAGTAAAATGGGGAGAAGTGGTTTCCATAATTGGCCCATCTGGCTCAGGTAAGACTACCTTTATTCGGACCTTAAATGGGTTAGAAAGTCTAAATAAAGGTACTGTAAACCTTATGGGAAATCCATTTTTAAAGGATCAAATATTAACGCATAGCTCTAAACCTTTTAAAAATCAAATTATTCACATAGGTATGGTTTTTCAAAACTTTAATTTGTTCCCGCATAAAACAGTTTTAGAAAACGTCATGCTTGCACCTCAATACCACAAAATTCATGATAAAGGTATTAATCAACTTACTGCAATAGCTATGCTCGATAAAGTTGGAATGAAGTTACATGCAAAGAAATACCCGCATCAGCTATCTGGTGGCCAAAAGCAAAGAGTGGCAATAGCTCGGGCATTGGCAATGGAGCCCTCAATAATACTTTTTGACGAACCAACTTCTGCATTAGATCCAGAATTAGTAAATGAGGTACTCAAAGTTATGGCCCAACTTGCTGAAGAAGGCATGACTATGATAATTGTTACGCATGAAATGAATTTTGCTTTTGAAGTATCTGATAGAATAATTTTCATGGAAAATGGACATATTATTGAGCAAGGTAAACCAAGTGAATTAAGATTAAGTAACAATGAAAGATTCAATAAGTTTATTAATAATAAATAGTAAGATAAATTTTAAAATTATATTTAACTTCAGCATAGATAAATCTAAAAAATTAGAGGGCGTTCAAAACTCTGTGTCAACTAAATTAAAGACGCATCACCGAATCTAATCGACCAGGGAAATAGATAGACAGCTGCATCATCGTCTGTCCCCAATTACGAATCGGCATCGTCCACTTGGCACTGGCATTTAACATACCAACATACAACAATTTGAGCAAGCTGGTTTCATTCGGGAATGCGCCTTTGGTTTTAGTAAGTTTACGAAACTGACGATGTACCGCTTCCACCGCATTGGTGGTATAAATAGGCTTTCTCACTGCTTCAGGATATTTAAAATAGGCAGATAGCAAATGTCACTTGTCCCGCCAAGACTTAATCACCGCCGGATACTGATCGCCCCAAACAGCCTCTAAATCATCAAGGGCCAGTTCAGCGGACTCCTTATTAACTGCCTTATAAACAGGCTTTAAATCGCGTATAAAGGCTTTTTGATCACGACTAGCCACATAACGGATACTATTACGGATTTGGTGAATCACACACAGCTGTACTTCTGTATTGGGGAAAATGGCATTGATGGCTTCAGGAAAACCCTTTAGGCCATCCACACAAGCGATGAGAATATCTTGTACGCCACGATTGTGTAAATCTGTGAGCACAGATAGCCAGTAGTTTGCCCCTTCGCTTTCAGAGCAGTACAGACCAATGAGTTCTTTTTTGCCTTCGGTATTAAGTGCTAATAGCGTGTAAATGGCTTTGCTGACATAGCGTCCTTCGTCTTTGACCTTGTAGTGAATCGCATCAAGCCAGACAAACGGATAAACGCTGTCGAGTGGACGAGATTGCCATGCTTTAAGCTGCGGTATCAGCTCATCAGTGATGCTACTGATGGTGGCCTCTGAGACCTCAAGTTGGTAGATCTCAGCAATGTGGTGGCGTATGTCACGGTAACTCATGCCATGAGAAAATAGCGATAGAATGCGGTTGTCGATCTCAGCGGTGAGTTTAGTTTGATGTTTCTTGACCAACACAGGCTCATATTCACCGTTACGATCTCGTGGGGTTTCAAGCTCGAAGCTGCCCGCCGCTGATTTGACGGTCTTTTTGCTGTAACCGTTACGACGGTTGCTTGTAGAACTTTGTTCAAGGTGGCTTTGTATTTCGGCATTTAAGGCAGCTTCGGTGAGCTGTTTGATGAGTGGAGCTAGTACCCCGTCACTGCCTGTGATAGGTTTACCTGCTTGAATGCCTTTTAAGGCTTCGTTAAAGTCAAAGTTTTGCATGGTGTCATTCCTTGTTTTTTACATAGTTTAGGGGAATGACACAGAATTTTGAACACTACCTTTTATTTTAAATTTTAATAGCGGATTATTGAATAGCCATTTACCTATTAGAGCCTTATAACTTGCCGATTAGCCCTCAAGGTGACATATATACTGTACAATTTGCTCAGTACG
>NZ_JAGLBC010000191.1 GCF_018260395.1 Psychrobacter sp. | reverse complement strand
ACAGGTGCAACAGGTGCAACAGGTGCAACAGGTGCAACAGGTGCAACAGGTGCAACAGGTGCTACTGGCGCAACAGGACCGCGTCAACCTGTTATTCGTCCTGAAGTAGGTAGTTATACTGCAAATGCTCGTATGGCAAACAATCTGTTTAGCCACCGCTTAGAGGATCGAATTGGTGCAAGCGGAAATACCAACAATAATGAGGGTAAGGTTGGTCAATTATGGCTTAGAGTAGTGGGTGGTCATAATGAAATCAAAGATAGTTCTGCACAAATAAAAACCGATAGCGATCGTTATATCATACATACTGGGGTTGGTTTGGCAAATTTTGGGCAGGATGATGAATATAACATTGGATTGATGGCCGCTTACGGCTCAGCTGACTCCGATTCTATATCTTCTGTTACGGGCTTTAAATCTTCTTCTAAAATTGATGGATATGGTTATGGATTGTATGGAACTTGGTTGGAAAAACCAAATGAGAGAACAGGTGCTTATATTGATACTTGGGTCATGTGGGATAAGTTTGATAACGAAGTATTAGGTCAAGGTTTTGGTACTGAAAAATATAATTCGTCAGGTTTAATTGCTTCTGTCGAAGCTGGTTCGAACTATAAATTGGCTGAGTCAACACAAGGTACAAGTTACTGGTTACAACCTCAGGGTCAGTTTATATATCAAGATGTGCAATTAGACCCATTTAATGAACAAAATGGTACACGAGTAGATGCGGGAGAACCAAATATTCAAACTCGTCTAGGTGCTAAAGCATCTATGATTATTCCAAGTAGTATATCTGATAGCTCTAACTATCGTCCTTATGCTGCTTTGAACTGGATTCACAACACCAAAACTCAAGACAAAACCGTTCGTTTAGACAATACCTACTATGGTATTGCAGGTAGTGAAGACGTAGGTGAGATTAAATTGGGTCTAGAAGGTCAGAAATCTCAAAATAGTAATGGTTGGGTAAATATTGCCTATCAAATTGGGGATGATGATTATCGCGATGTCACTGCTAATATTGGATGGCAGTTTACTTTCTAATCTATATTATTAATTTAAACATGTTATGTATCGCACAGGACTAAGTCCTTTTGGTTTAATTTTTTTAGGCAGAACTTCCCACCTCTATAAGTGGTGGGGGTCTGTTAAGTCTAATGGTCATTTGCACCTTTAGCCCGTATAACGGGGCTGTCCTAGATAACTAGTTTAAACCCTGTTTAACTCATTGTTTTAACTTCAATAATTGCGACTTTGGTTCACTGTAATTAAATAGCCAATCACATTGCTTTAGATAAAGGTAATTTTAATAGGCCAAAGACAGGCACTTTACTACTAGCATATCGTCCTCGCTTGCCTTTACTAGTTCCGCCAAAGAAAGATTCGTCTACATCGACTTCACCTTCGAATAGACCAGGCTTTTGTCTATTCTCGTAAATAAGCAGTATTAGTCTGTAAAAGTAATAACTAGTTCTGGTTTTTTATCAATAACTAAGTTTGACGACTTTACTGCTGTATTACTGAACAAAAGTTTAAAAATTAACTTGTATAGTTGTAGCTTTTTTAAGGATTGCTATTAAGATAAGAATATAAGACGTAACTATTTAATTGTTGTAAAAGCTAATCAGTTAAAGCCTTAGAAAAATTTTTTTTAACATAAGAGTATAATTATTTATTGACACACTCATATATTTTTTCCATCATGACAAAAGTTGGCCTACTAACTAACCAAGTGAACCGTTATCCTCATGAATTCTCAGGAGGTCAATGTCAGCAGTGCCAATTCCAGATCCAAAAGTTGAGCGTAATAAAACCATTCAGCTACTTGAAGGAGACTTGCCAAGTCCAATTAATCCACCTTCAGGCTGTGTATTCCGTACTCGTTGTCCCATTGCAAGTGATGAATGTGCACAAAACGAGCCAGTATTAGAAGGCACGGTAAACCATCAAGTTGCGTGTCTAAAAAACAAAGTAAATGGCATCAGTAATGAAGTAGCTTAAGGGTGTCATACTAGTCTTATGGTGTTAGGTGAATAGACTTATTTTGGTTAACTACAGCCAAATAAGCACAGTTAATTGAGCGCAGTTAATTAAGCGCATATAATTAATCACAGATAGTTAAAGACAGTTAAATCTAAGTATTAACATGGTTATCATTGTTATGAAGGTTATAAGGGTTATCAAGGTTATGTACGCAATTAAGGTTATCAAGTTAATATACTAATTAGACGGGCTAAATTTTGATACAATCGGTTTGAATTCGTTTAACCCAAACAAGGAAGCGTTCATGAAAAAACCAATTAAATGTGCCCATGAAACAGTTAGCCCTACCACTTCTAAGGTAAGGTTCGGCACAAAGAGCGTTGCAATAACAAGTTTGGCCGTGCTGCTATTGACCTCAGGTTGCGCTACCACTGAGCTACTTGACTCAGGCAGTAGTAGCAGTCGCACCAGTACCAGTAAGCAAGTTTTGGTCGAAGATCAATTGGTGGCCTTCGGTCGCCCAGCCCAAGCTTTACCAAACATGCCAGGTAATAGCGTGGTCATTGTTGGGGAAAAGAACAGCTATGTATTGACCAAAGGGGGCACTGAAATGGTTAATATCTTGACCAATTTAACCCCAAAAAATATACAAGTTGATAGCGATATGAATTTTTATTCGCCGCGTAACGATGGGTATTTTGAGGGCGAAATGAAAATGTCTTATGCCAAGCTCAAAGATGAGTTTAAGCGTGAGGACTATCAGTTCTTTTTACAAAATGGTGGTAAAGAATGTAGCAACGCTAGTGATGCTCGTATGGGGGCACAACGTTTTTGCTTTACGGTGCCTATCAAAGGCGCCGTCTATCCAGCCGTCAGTAATTTGAGTCTAATTCAATCTAAATATAACGCCTTAACCAAGCCTTATCCGGTAACTATTTATACCCAGCCTCAAACTCAGACCATGACACATAATGGCAATAACGCAGGCGAAAAGTTAGTGATACTGCCCTTTGCCTTAGCTTTTGATGTGGTTACTTTTCCTTTCCAGTTATTGGGCGCCATGGCAGATTAAATAACTTACCCAGAGTAAGTGGCTAGAGCATGTTTTCAATAAAATTTAGCCCTAAACGTCAAACCTTAGTGGCTTATGTTAAATCTAGTGATTGAAATCCAATCTAAGTGGCTTATTTTAAACCTCAGTGATCAACATCATTGGGGTTTTTTTAATGTTGTAAATTTTATCTAAACTATCATTTTATGTTAATAATTAGGTGTAATGGACAAAATTCATGCTAAAAAGTAGAAGGTAGTC
>NZ_JAGLBC010000190.1 GCF_018260395.1 Psychrobacter sp. | reverse complement strand
AAATAATTTATAGCTCATGTTGAACTTTTAATTGGTTGAAAATGAGCATTTGTTATTTCTAAGTCTGAGCAACCAACAAGTATGAGAACTTAATCAGTTTAAGAAATTATGCAACCTAAATAATTGTTATGGCTTACATTATTATACAAAGCTTACAAAGTAATTACCAAAAAATACTAAGTAAACAAAGCATACAGCATCATATTTGTTAGACTGAACGAGTATTTAGTTTTTCTTAGTAACTCAATACACTTCATTAGTTACTATTTATAAAACCTATAGAAAATACTTCTAAATCGTAGTTTAATTAAATACTTTAACTTATTTAAAGTTTTACAAACTATAGATGAAATACAATGTATAAGTTGAATATCTCTTAATTATCTCAAGTTAATCTACGTAATTATCAAGAAAAGAATATAAAAAAATCCAAAAGTTTACAATCAATATAAATAAAAAATAGGGAAAAATCATGTCTATATTTAAGTCTGAGAGCAAAGTTGGCTACAATCGCCTAAACAAAGATGATGCGGTAGTATTATTTGTTGACCATCAATCTGGTCTGTTGTCTTTATGCCGTGATATGCCAGCTGCAGATTTCAAAAATAACGTAATGGCAATGGCAAAAATCACTGATTATTTTGATCTGCCTGCAATCATGACGACTAGCTTCGAGCAAGGCCCCAATGGTCCAATGATTCCAGAGCTAAAAGAGATGTTTAGTGATGCGCCTTATATAGCGCGACCTGGTCAAATCAATGCTTGGGATAATAAGGATTTTGTAAAAGCAGTAAAAGATACAGGTCGTAAGCAAATCATTATTGCCGGTATCGTCACTGAAGTTTGTGTCGCGTTTCCAGCGTTATCTGCACTTGCAGAAGGCTATGAAGTCTTCGTTGTAACAGATGCTTCAGGTACTACAAATGACATGGCGCGTAATGCAGCTTGGCTACGTATGCAGCAATCTGGCGCACAGCTTATTAATTGGTTTGCAATGATGAATGAATTACGCCGCGATTGGCGTGAAGATATGGAAGGTTACACCAACTTGTTCCATGAGATTTGTCCAGAGTATGCACCATTGATTGATAGTTATAACGCCCTCTCTAAAGGTAGCAAAAAATAAACAGATTTGGACATTCTCTTGCATATAAATTATATTCCAACTTTCTATTTTAACTGAAGAAAGAATGTAATTCTTTTATGGTATATGCATTACGATTTTTGACAATTATGAATGACCATTTCATGAAAAAGCCTGCTAAATCGCAGGCTTTTTTTATTGTTAATCTAAGCAAATAAAAGTTGATAAAAATAATGATTTAAAAGTTATTGATGCTATAAAGATTTATAATCAATACTTCATTATGAAATTAATTAATACAATTAACTGATTTACTTGGTATGATCAATCACATAACCACCAACGCCACCAATAGCTGCACCCGCTGCTGCACCTTTGGCTATATCTTTGCTATTGCCACCAGATTTAATTAAAGCACCGGCTACTGCACCTGCTGTTGCACCTTTAGCAGTATTGCTCATACTATTTAAACCACCTGTTGCATTACAGCCTGCTAAAAAAAGAGCTGAGCTAGTCATTGAGGCAAGAGCAATAGATTTAATCGCTTTCATGGTATCTTCCTTGTCTGAACTATAAAAAATTAATAAAAGTATGTAATACAGAATTATTGCTTTGACTTAACCAGTACAATCAAAAAGAGTAATAGAATATAATTGTTGAAAGTCACATATATAGAATATATCTTATACTGTTGCATATATTTAAGTGTTCTAAAGCTTTCATTGTTTGCAGCAAATACGTTAAATTTATTTCATGGTTGTATCCATAGTAAAATTAAGTAAAGAAAAAGACCACCTATTGGTAGTCTTATTTTTAAGGGTTAACAGCATATCAACTGCAAATTATATTCTTAAAATTAATTTTGAGACTTGCGCTTCATTTGATCAAAGAAGTCATCATTGGTTTTGGCTTCTTTTAAACGATCTAGCAAGAATTCAGTGGCCTGAACCCCATCCATAGGTTGTAGCAATTTACGCAAAATCCATACCTTGCGCAGCGTGTCTTCATCCAATAAACGCTCTTCACGGCGCGTACCAGACTTCCTGATGTTTATGGCTGGGAACACACGCTTCTCAGCCAAATCACGTTCAAGAGTAATCTCTTGGTTGCCGGTACCTTTAAACTCTTCAAAGATAACGCTGTCCATTTTACTGCCGGTATCAATTAAAGCAGTTGAAATAATGGTTAAGCTACCACCTTCTTCAATATTACGTGCCGCACCAAAGAAACGCTTAGGCTGGGCTAAAGCATTGGCATCCACACCACCGGTTAATACTTTACCTGAAGATGGGACAACCGTATTATAAGCACGAGCTAGGCGGGTGATTGAGTCTAATAAAATGACCACGTCTTGCTTATGCTCTACCAAACGTTTTGCTTTTTCAATAACCATCTCAGCAACTTGTACGTGACGCTGTGGAGGCTCATCAAAGGTAGACGCAACAACTTCACCACGTACCGTACGCTGCATTTCAGTAACTTCTTCTGGACGCTCGTCAATTAAAAGTACGATAAGATAGCATTCTGGGTTATTACGAGTAATAGACTGGGCGATGGTTTGCAGTAATACCGTTTTACCTGCTTTTGGTGGGGCTACGATGATAGAGCGTTGACCTTTACCTATTGGAGCAATTAAATCGATAACGCGTCCGGTCAAATCTTCGGTGGTTCCATTACCCATTTCTAACTTTAATTGTTGGGTGGGAAATAGTGGGGTAAGGTTTTCGAAAATCAGCTTATGACGTGAGCGATCTGGAGTATCAAAGTTGATTTCGCCAACTTTTAGTAGTGCAAAATAACGTTCAGAATCTTTTGGTGGGCGGATAGTACCTGCAATTGAATCCCCAGTTTTCAAACTAAAACGTCTAATTTGACTTGGGCTAACATAAATATCATCAGGACCTGCCAAATAAGAGCCTTCTGAAGAACGAAGAAAGCCAAACCCATCCGGAAGCACTTCGAGTACACCATCACCATAAATGGCTTCACCGTTTTTGGCATGTTTTTTTAAGATGGCAAAGATAATGTCCTGTTTGCGGCTACGCGCAAGATTATCTAGTCCCATTTCTTTTGCAATATTCAGCAGTTCAGCAACGGAGTTCTTTTTTAATTCAGTGAGATTCATAGAGGTTTCGTTTGAAGGTTGTTGAGTCATAGTCAGCTGCCAGTACGCCCATATAAACTAAGCATATGCAATAAGTTATAGAAGTGCATGCAATAACTAGATATCGCTACACGTTGATTGAATGAACGATTAAGATAAGAAAAAATTTGTTTCATGAAGATGAATAGTCTTAATTAACT
>NZ_JAGLBC010000025.1 GCF_018260395.1 Psychrobacter sp. | reverse complement strand
AGTATGCACTTTGAATGATAGATGAATTTCTAGATTGGGTAGTATGTTTAAATTAAAAGGCGGATGCCTTTATAGTTTAATAGTTTACTTGTAGATAAAGATGTGCTTGTAGATAATGATGATATTAATGCTCTAGCTATGTTTATGTAGATCTATCTACAACGCTTCAGTTGTCGAAACTAAATATTTAACCATCCTTGTTTAATACGATAATAAAATTTAACGTTGTTTATACATCTTTCGCAATGCCTTGATTATAAAATCTGACACTTTTGATAAAAACCGCATTAAGTTGTTCAGTGTCTATATGTTCACTATAATAGACGTATTGAGATCAAGATGATAATGTTATTTATTAATATATGGAATGATTTTGTAAACTAAAAGTTATACTTTAGAGGTTATAGCTTTAATAGTTCAGCTATCTTATTGATGTTAACCACTTAATTGACTTAATCCTAGCGCCAATACCAAGCCGATGGCAGTACTGATACCTGACCAGTGGTTACTTTTCTTAAAGGCTTCAGGGAATAGCTCAGTCGCCAATGACGCAATCACGGCACCTGCGGCAAAACAGTCTATTAAACTTAAAGTGGATCTTGGCACATCGCGGAGTAGTAAGTTACCGGCCAATGCAGCTATTGATAATAAAACAGCGGCACCAATCCAGGTAAGCATAATAGTCTTAGTGCTACTGCCTTGATCCTTCATTTGTTTAGCGCCGCCCGCTGCCTCTGGCAAATTCGACAGCAAAATAGAACCAGCTAACGCCGCAACTTGCATAACATTACCCGAAATTAAAGACACCCCAAGTGCTAAGTTTTCTGGAACTCCGTCCAAAGTGACAGCCGCTAGCAATCCCATGCCTCCTTGGTCTTTTAATCGAGTATCTATCCAGTAATCCACACTGGTAAACACCACCGCCCCTAGCATCGTAAAAACGGCAACTAACCAAAGTCCCGACTCTCCCACGGCAGGCTGTAGCATCTCTAAAGCAACCGATAACATCAAAGCACCGCCGGCCAACGCCAGTAGATTACCTTGAACCCAATCCGGAAATTTCCCTTTAGCACCCCATAGTGCCCCGACGATTAAGGCGCCTGAAACGACCAATATTACTAAGAAAACCATCATTAGTGGGTAAGTCCTTATCGTTAGAGTAAAGGTTCAGTCCTTCCTACATTAGATAGTAATTTATCTGTTTGTACTAAATGACTTTAAGTTAAATTGTGTAAAGGGACTCAAAAATTTGATTATTTAAAGAGCTGGAAAAAAGAAATTACAATCCTTTAGAACAAAAAAACGCCAGCGATAGCTGACGTTATAAGCCAAGATCAATAAACGTTTTAAGTTTACGTTTAAAGCGAACGCTCAAAATTAATGCAATTAATATATTGTCCTCGTTAATCTAGGAATGCTTTAACTCCGAACCTCACCATGACCATATACAATCCACTTTTGCGAAGTAAGACCATTTAGACCCACTGGGCCACGGGCATGAATCTTGTCGGTTGAAATACCAATTTCTGCACCTAAACCATATTCAAAACCATCTGCAAAGCGACTAGAGGCGTTAATCATGACACTGGCTGAGTCTACTTCACGGATAAAGCGCTGTGATTTGCTGTAGTTATCTGTGATGATGACATCGGTATGATGACTGCCGTGCGTATTAATATGAGCGATAGCTTCATCTAAGCCGTCAATCACTTTCACGGCTAATATAGGTGCCAAATACTCAGTATCCCAGTCCTCTTCATTGGCCTCACTTAAGTGGCCTGCAAGCTTAGCGTTGTCATTTAATATGGCTTTAGCGGCAGCATCTAAACGAAGCTGCATGGCATCGTCAGCCTCAATAATGGCCTCGGCAATCTTAGGAAGTAGCTCATCGGCCACCGTTTGATCAACCAATAAGGTTTCCATGGTATTGCAAGTGCCATAGCGGTGGGTTTTAGCATTCACGCTCACTTTAATGGCAATTTCGGGATCAGCGTCACTGTCAATAAAAGTGTGACAATTGCCATCTAAATGTTTGATTACAGGAACGCGAGCATCTTTGCTAATACGTTCAATGAGACCTTTACCACCTCGCGGGACAATAACATCGACATAGTCGGTCATAGTAATAAGTTCACCTACCGCAGCACGATCGGTAGTTTGTAGTACTTGAACTCCATGCTCAGGTAAACCGGATTCTTTTAGACCTTGTAGTATGCATCTGGCAATCGCTTGGTTTGAATCAAACGCTTCGGAGCCACCACGCAAAATAATGGCATTACCAGATTTTAGCGCCAACGAAGCGGCTTCCAGCGTAACGTTAGGACGAGATTCATAGATCATACCCACTACGCCTAGCGGTACACGCATCTTACCCAACTGAATACCAGATGGGCGGTAGGTCATATCAGTCACTTCGCCAATAGGATCCGGTAAATTTGATACATCTTTTAAACCTTGCAGCATGCCATCAAAACGCGCATCGTTTAACTCTAACCGGTCAAGTAAGGCAGGGTCTAAGTTATTATCATATCCGTTGTTCATGTCGATTTGATTGGCAGCTAAAATCTCAGACTTTGACTGTTTTAATTTTTCGTAGATACAAAGTAGAGCAGTGTTTTTGGTATTGGTATTTGCAGCCGCTAACTGTCTCGAAGCAGCTCGAGCCTGTTGGCCTACTTGCTGCATATATTGCTTGACGTCATTAATATTCAGCGTCATTTATAATCTCCAATTTTTCTATAAAATGGTTTTAGCATTAAGCTCATTCATTCTTTGTCTATAACATAAAGCAGATAGGGATAATAGTAAAGCTGAATGCAAGCTATATCACTCATTAAGATGCTTTTAAAATTGTAAATATTGATGATTTCGATAATGACATTTCAATAAATTGATATATAATTAAAAAATATCTGAAGCATAAGATCAAAAAATAAATATAATAAAATGTTTCAAATTTATTAAATGATAATCAATAATTATTAGTACTACATAAATCAACATAAACTGCTACGAAAATATCTATTTTATTTTTTCAAATGTAATTAAAATAATCGTTAACAACCTTGTTAGACAAGATATTTTAAAGGTTCTGATACGTACTGGTAATAGTTACACAGTATATAATTGATACTAATTTGATTTAAATGAGATTTATTAATTTAAGTCTATTATTGAAATTATTAACTAAGTACTATTATGATTTCAACTTCACTGGAGATTGGATTTTTAGCTTGTTTATGACTAACATCCTTTAAATCTATCATTTTAATTTATTCCGAATCTTTGTATATAGAGGCAAATAACATGAAAAATTCTAAGGCATCACTTTTAGCATCAGTTTTAGCAGTTAGTGTTTTAGGAATGGGTTTGACAGCTTGTAATAAGAAAAAAGCTGAAGAAACTCCAGCTGCTGAAACAACTGCTCCAGCTGCTACCGATACTGCTCCAGCAACTACTGAGCCAGCTACTACTGATACTGCTACTACCACTACAACAACTGATACTACTACGGCTGCTCCAGCTGACGCAACAGCTACTGATGCTACAGCTACTGCAAGTGCTCCTATGGATAGCACTACAGCTGATGCTGGTACTGCAGATGCTTCAGCAGCAGATGCGGGTACTGCAACAGCAGATGCTAGCACTGGTACAGCTGACGCTTCTCAATAATATTTAGTTCTAGCTAAAGATTCATATTAAGTTATTATTTTATGTTTTTTTAGTTTAAGAATTACTGTTATCTGATTTGTTGTCTATTAAACGCCCTTTTTATTGCCTCTTATGTGTTGGCAATAAAAAGGGTTTTTTAGTTTTAGGGATTAAATTCTGCATATACGGATTTATTCTTAATAAAGCCTCAACATCCTTAATTTTTGAATCTTTTCTAAGTTTTATTACTTTGATTATTATTGTTTTTTGCATCACAATTCAAATAGTGCCATAGAATTAATATAAAAATTAATACTAACGCCAATTTTGTTATATTAGTCTATTACTTAGTTTTAACCATATGGCTTTTAAAAGATTTGCTTCTACAATAGATTTTAAGTGACAATACGCGCTTATTGTTGATATGCTTAATTTTCACCTTATTCTACTTTTCCTTTATTACATTTATTTTCTTTCGGACTCACGTTATCTCTATGCCACATTCAACTTCTGATCGACCTATTGCACTAGATTTGCAAAACATCCATAAAAGCTACGGCTCACTTGAGGTATTAAAAGGAGTCTCACTTACTGCTTATGATGGCGACGTTATATCTATCTTAGGTTCTTCAGGTTCCGGTAAATCGACTTTGCTGAGGTGTATTAATTTACTTGAAAAGCCAAACCAAGGTACGATCACTTTAGGAGGTGAGTCACTGAATCTAGTAGCAAGTAAAACTGGAGAGCTACAAGCTGCTGATAGAAGTCAATTAGAAAAATTTCGGGCTCGCGTCGGCTTTGTTTTTCAAAACTTTAATTTATGGCCAAATAAAACTATATTACAGAACATTATTGAGGGTCCAACCCAAGTCCTTAAGCTAAGTAAAGCCCAAGCTATTAGTGAAGCCGAGCTGTTATTAGATAAAGTAGGTCTACTTGACAAAAAAGAGGCATATCCTGCAAATTTATCAGGTGGTCAACGTCAGCGAGTAGCGATTGCTCGAGCACTTGCCATGAATCCTCAAGTATTATTATTTGATGAACCGACTTCTGCTTTAGACCCGGAATTGGTAAATGAGGTGCTGGCAGTTATGCGAGATTTGGCAGCGGAAGGTCGCACTATGTTAATCGTAACTCATGAAATGCGTTTTGCTCGTGATGTGTCATCTCATGTGGTCTTCTTACACGAAGGTCGTATCGAAGAAGCGGGTACACCCGAACACATCTTTGAGAACCCAACTTCACCACGCGTTCGTGAATTTATGTTTTCACACCTTGGCAGTGCTAATAAACTTTAACGGTCTAAATAAAGTATTAAGTTGATAAAGCTATTGAAAAGTAAATAGTTTTTTTGAATTTTAAATTTGTCTAATTAGCAGCATATTTGGATATAAAGGCAGATAAAAAAAGAGTTTTATTTGTTTTTAAATAGTATTTAAGGTATTATTTTTTTGTATCAATTTGCAATATACTGTAACGCTATATACTTTCTAGTATGAATCTTGCATTCTTAAACTTATAAACTCATGAATAATATTGCATTTATTAGTCATGAATATTAAACATGAATTTTAAACATGAATATTAACCATTAAGTAAGTTAAGTACGGTATGCAAACTTTGAATTAATTTTATTTTATATTCCTTTATATCTATACCATTATATAAGTCATTTAAAGACATAAATTTTCTTTAAGCTTCATAGTTTAAACCTATTAGCTAATTCGATAGCAATGCTTAAGAGTTAAGTTTGATTTGGATTCGAAAGCTTTATTTTGTTGTATATGACTTATATTTATACTATCACTGCTTCTTATTCATTTTGAGAGACCGTTGAATGAAAATTTTAAAAAATGCATCTAAATCAAGCTTTAGCAACTTAATCAAACCTATCGCTGCGTTAACTATGGCGCTTTCAATGTCAGTAGCCATGGGCTGTAGCGATAAAAATAAAACGGGTGAGTCAGATGCAGCGGCCTCTGATGCAACACAAGCAATAAAAATTGCCACTGAAGGGGCATACCCTCCGTTTAACGCTACTGATAAAGATGGCAAGTTAGTAGGCTTTGATGTTGATTTAGTGAATGCGCTTTGTGATGAGATGAAAGCAAAATGTGAGGTTGTGGCTCAAGACTGGGATGGTATTATTCCAGGTTTAAAAGCTGGTAAATATGACGCTGTTATCGCAGGCATGTC
The DNA here is from genome assembly GCF_018260395.1 of Psychrobacter sp. GTDB lineage: Bacteria > Pseudomonadota > Gammaproteobacteria > Pseudomonadales > Moraxellaceae > Psychrobacter. Next base: position 17,852 of record NZ_JAGLBC010000025.1, on the reverse strand, counting down.
TATTACCCCTGAACGTGCTGAACAAGTAGATTTTACCGATTCCTATTTCAAAAACTCGTTAGTTTTCGTTGCCAAAAAAGGCTCTACATTGAATCCTGAAGATAAAAAAGCTTTAGAGGGTCTAACGTTAGGCACACAGCGTGCTACTATTGCTTCACAATGGTTAGAGCAAAACTTACCCAATACCAAAACCAAATTATATGACACTATTGGCGATGCTTTTTTAGACTTAGAAGCGGGTCGTTTAGATGGGATTTTATCTGATACCGCACCGGTGGTGAATTGGTTAAGCACAGGCAAGTCAGATTTTGAAATAATTGGCAATGAAATTGATAACAATGACAACTTTGGTATTGCTGTACGAAAACAAGATCCTTTAAAAGACAAATTTAATAAAGCACTTGCGACTGTAAAAGAAAATGGCAAGTATGATGAGATTAAAGGTAAATACTTTAAATAAGTAATATGAATTTTTGTAAGATAACCAAATCGTTGGATTGTCATTTATAGACCAACAAATTTTTTAAAACTGTTGCGTTAAAAGCCCAAAAGCTATAAATGTATAGGCCGGTTAACAGGTTAGCGTAACCGGCCTTTATTAATCTTTAACACTCTTAGGATAATAATCACGTGTTTGATTTGCAAGGGTTCGGCCCTCTTCTACTTAGTGGCGCCCTCGTTACTATCAAACTGGCTATTGTCAGTTTGATTTTTGGCATGATACTGGGCCTATTGGGTGCCTCTGCTAAGTTATCTAATGTCTGGATATTTCGTAAACTCGCTACTATATATACGTCTACCATGCGAGGGATACCGGAACTATTACTGGTGCTATTTATATATAACGGTGGCTTTATACTGCTAAATGCCATCTTTAATAAATTTGGTTATCACGAGTATATAGAGTTCAGTCCTTTTTTAGCTGGTGTAATGGCGTTATCCATAGCTTTTGGCGCTTATGCTACCGAAGTATTTCGTATGGCAATGCAAGAAATACCAATTGGTCAACGTGAGGCGGCTGAAGCAATAGGTATGCGGCCAATGCAAATCTATTTTCGTATCACTATGCCTCAATTTTGGCAGTTGGCATTGCCAGGACTCGGTAATCTATTTTTAGTACTGTTAAAAGATACGGCTTTGGTTTCTGTAGTAGGCTTGCAAGATATCATCTTCCAAGCGGATCGCGGCAAAGAAGCCACGCAACAGTCTTTCACATTTTATATGGCAGCTGCTATTATTTATTTAGGGCTTACTGTTATTATTACTGGAATAGTTATGTGGTTAGAATGGCGTTCTAATCCTGCTGCAAGATATGCCAAAAGGCTTAATAAGCAGTCCTCTATATTTCCTATTAACCTGATGAAAGGGTAGAGTGGCCACATGGACTGGAATTGGAATGTAATTTTTGAATCATTTCCCAAATTATTAGAAGGCGCAGTTATAACCATTGAGTTGGTGGTATTGTCTGGTATTATTGGTCTTTTTTTTGGTTTTGTTTTTGCATTAATGCGATTATCAAAGAACAAACTGCTAAAGAGCTTTGCCTTTTTATACATATTTTTCTTTCGTGGTACGCCATTACTGGTACAAATTTATTTAATCTATTTCGGCTTTCAGCAGTTTGAATTCCTAAAAAACTCTTTTCTATGGGAACCTGTATTTAAAAATGCCTTTTGGTGTGCGATTATTGCCTTTACCATGAATACAAGTGCGTATATTGCAGAGATCATACGAGGTGCAATATTAGCTATTCCAGAAGGAGAGCTTGAAGCCGCAGATTCTATAGGTATGTCAAATATACTAAAGTTTAAGCGTATTGTTTTGCCCCGTGCTTTTGGGATTATGCTACCAGCATATAGCAATGAAGTCATCTTTATGCTCAAAGGCAGTTCACTCGCTATGACCATAACTTTGTTCGATATTACAGGTATAGCAAAGACGATCAGTGCAAAAACCTATACCAATATGGAGCTTTACTTTGCTGCCGGTATTATTTATTTAGTATTAACTTGGGTTATATTGTTAGTATTTCGTATGGCAGAAAAGCGCATGAATCGTCATATGAACTATGTTCCACCCGATGTGATGACTAAAACTGTATCCTAGGTTTTACATAACGAGTGAAACATTATAGTTTGCTTAGTACGATAAACGTTTAGCGTAAGCTATAAAAGATAACCAGTATATGTAGATGCTGGTTTTTTTTATTGATGACATTACTTGAAAATCTATGATATAAAAACTATGAGTTTAAAATTGCTTCTACACTGCTTCTAGTATGAATTCAATAAATAGGGATATAGATATGAGCCAAAATATTAGTAACACCTATAACGACGGCTTTGATAATCAAAAAGATGAGAATGTGCCTAGCAAGTTCTCTATAGGCAAAGTGGTTTGTGTGGGTAGAAATTACGCAGCTCATGCCGCTGAGCTAGGCAATGAAGTTCCATCTCGTCCTATTTTATTTATTAAACCCGCCTCTTGCGTGATTAATAACGATCAACCTATTGCCAGTCATGTCATAGATATGCCAAGAGACACTGTTTATAAAGTGCATTATGAAGCTGAATTGTGTGTTCGTATTGGACAACCTTTAAAGTGCGCAACCGTTGAGGAAGTTAAAGCCTGTATAGGGCTAATCGATGGCGTTACCCTAGGTTTAGATTTAACCTTACGTGATCTACAAAGTGAGCTTAAAGACAAAGGTCATCCTTGGGAGCGGGCTAAATGTTTTGATGGCTCGTGTGTTCTGGCAGAGTGGGTAGCGCCTGATGTGTATGGGGACTTTAGCGCAGTCAATTATCAGCTATATATCAATGATAAATTAACTCAAGATGGCAAAACTGAATGGATGCTTTTTCCTTTATATGACCTATTAAGCGAAATTAGCTATACATTTAGTTTACAACCTGGTGATGTAATTATGACAGGCACACCCAGTGGGGTTGGGGTATTAAATGCTGGAGATAATTTAACCCTCAAATTGGGTGAACACCACTGGCAGTCAAAGGTTATATAACATCTAATCCTCTACAGTTATTTTAGGCTGTTTTTTTTGTTTTTCCATAAAACCGTCGTTAAGTCTAAATGACGGTTTTTTTATGGATTCTATTTTATATAGCTATATAGGTCAATGCTAAGTCCATGGTAGGGCAATTCTAGGTTAATGCTATTTGTCTTGTCATATTTAAGTCATAAAAGTTTAAACTAATTGTCACTTAATTAAATTAATATAAGAAAATGTTTCGTTTAAGCAGTTTTTTGTAAATTTGTTTAAAGATTACTTTCACTAAGTCCATATTATAAATATTGAGGAATAAAAATGACCCAAGTAGCTGATCATAATAGTGAAACGAGTATCCATAAGGAAGTCAATGACGCAGCCAATCGTCTTTTAAAAACATCAGCCACGCGCAGAAAGGTTTTAACCTTTATGGCAGGTGTACCTATGCTTCCTTTAGCAGGGTGTGCCACATCTGCTACGGTCAACAAAGCTCCTAAAAACTCAGCTTTAGCACCACTGACTAAAGCTGTTAAACAAGTTAAGTTTATTGGTATGGAAGCGCCTTCACTAGCTAATCCAGAGCAGATGGCTACTGTCTATGTTAATTCAAAAATGCAAGCTGACTTCACAGACGGCAGTAAGCAAGTATATGACTTGGATTATACGCCTTTTTTCATCACTGGTGATATGGTACCAAACGGACTTGGTGGAACCACTCGCGCAGGTCAACTATATGATATAAATAACAAACCGCTCTATGATGCGTCTGCAGGCGAACCGGTACCTTTTTTCTCTAACTGTCCAGATGGAACCTCATTGTTAACCGTAAAAGGTGCAAACGTTGCTGGTGTTAAGGGCAATACAGTGTTTGCTGTAGTACAGTTTGAATATGCAAGTATGAACCGTGCTGGTAAAGAAACTTGGGGTCGTCTGCCTTCTCCTATCGCAGTGTTAACTTTGGATCAAAACCCAAGCACTGGCGAGCTTAAATTAGTTAAGTATCATAACGTAGACACTTCACCTGTGCATGGCTTATGGATTACTTGCGGAGCGTCATTATCGCCATGGGGTACTCACTTATCTTCAGAAGAATATGAGCCGGATACACATAACTTAGCCAAAGAAGATGATGGTAAGTTCTTAGATTTTAGTAAAGCATTATATGGCGATCAGAATAAAGCCAATCCATACCATTATGGTCACCTGCCAGAAGTGTTTGTTAATCCTGATGGCACCGGCTTTGTTAAAAAGCATTATAACCTTGGTCGTATCTCACATGAGTTGATTCAAGTGATGCCGGACGAGCGCACTGCCTTGATGGGAGACGATACAACCAACGGCGGTCTATTTATGTTTGTTGCTGATAAACCTCGTGATTTATCTGCAGGTAATTTATACGTAGCAAAAGTCAATCAGACAACTCCTAAAGGCGTAGGTACTGGTGAGTTTGTCACCCAGTGGATTCATTTAGGTCATGCTACTAGTAGTGAAGTTGAAGCAATGGCTAATACCTTTAAGCCAGATGACATCATGAGTGTTAAGTACGAAGACCCAAAAGATACTAGCTATACTAAGATTTATTACAATGGCAAGGCCAACTGGGTTAAGTTAAATACCAATAATCAGTACGCAGAAAAAGCAGCTGCTTTCTTAGAAACGCATCGTTATGCTGCCTTAAAAGGCGCTTCAATGGCCTTTACTAAAATGGAAGGAACGACGGTTAATGCTAAGGACAAAGTGGCTTACTCAGCTATGTCCAGAATTGAGAAATCAATGGTTGATCCAGAAAAATATGGTGATTATGGCTTAAAAGTTGCACAGAATAAGTCTGGTGCAGTCTATGCTCATAAGTTAAGCGGCGGACAAGCAGCCATAAACAATAATACGGCTATTAATTCTGAATGGGTACCAGTATCCATGTCAGTACCACCTAATTTAGCAGGTCAAGATATTGACTCTGATAATCTAGGCAATAAATCACATCCAGACAAAATATCTTGCCCTGACAACCTTAAGTACTCTGAAAAAATGCGCACCTTATTTATCGGTGAAGATTCAGGTACTCACGTCAATAACTTTTTGTGGGCTTATAATGTAGACACTCATGAGTTAGCACGCATTTTATCAACGCCTGCTGGCGCTGAATCTACTGGCTTACATGCGGTTGATGAGGTTAATGGCTTTACCTACATCATGAGTAATTTTCAGCATCCAGGTGAAGGTATAGCAGAGAACGCTAAAGTTGCTGGAATAATTTTACCATTAATTAAGCGTAATTATAAAGATACTTATGGCGCTGCGGTTGGCTACTTGGGACTTAAGATATAATTAGTTTAATGCAAATAATAAGCTGGATTAAATAGCAAAATCAGCTTATATATAATAATTAAAATGGATTTTATTACAAAAACCTCAAATGTTTAACATTTGAGGTTTTTACTTTATGACATATTCAAGCTACTATGAATACTCTACCTTAATTAATTTTGTAAGAATTATGACTAAATCTAAGCCTGTTGAGAGCTATAACTTATATGAAGCTTGTGAGCTAATTACTGCATCTCATCCTGTATTCTTAGATGAGTTGCATGAAAAATTGGACTCGCTCAACACACTAGATGAAGATGAAATTGTAAAACTAGCTGCAGCAGACACTGGGAATCCTCGTAAGAATACACCCCTCACATTTGAAGATGTTTTAGAGGGTCTAACCCACCTTGCTACCACAGGGGTGCTAGAAGTTACTGAGATTATAGAGTCCTTACATTCTGAGATTTTACTAAGACCATTTGGGCGCTTTAGTGAGGACTATTTGACACGCTGGCAAGGTGGCCTCACCCGTCAGTTTTATAATGGTATGCGTCACATAGTGCAGCAAGTAGGGACTGGCGTTACTGAAACTAACGTCAAATTGACCCGTAAAGCCTTAAGGCAATACAGTGACCGTGTTTTGCCTGATACTTTAAAGCAATTAGTAAATGTTGTTAACGGTATCATTGGCGATCATTTAATTACTCAAAATAGTCCTTTAGCGCTACCGATGATTATCTATGATAGATATGGTCAGCCTTTAGGTAATCCAATCTCTGGTAGAGTTGTTTTATTAAGCCACGGTTTATGTCTAAGTTATTTGAGCTGGCATCCTTGTGAAGAGGATAGTTTGGGTGAAAACATCGCTTTGGCTCTACCAAAAACCACAGTGCTTTACCTTGATTATAATACTGGTAAGCGTATTTCACAAAATGGTCGCCGGTTATCGCAGATGATACAGGAGCTTATTGAAGACAATCCAGACATTACTCAGATTGATCTCATTGGCTATAGTATGGGAGGGCTGGTCTCTCGAAGTGCGCTGTTTTATGCTGAACAAGAACGATTAGATTGGATTGATCGTGTTGGGAATTTAGTCACTATAGGCACACCGCACCAAGGCGCAATGCTTGAGCGTATTGGATACTATGTATTAGATGTTATTGGGAAAGTGCCTTTTGCTGCATCATTATCAAAAATGGGCAATATTCGAAGCGCAGGTATTATTGATTTGCGTCACGGCAGTATACGTGATGAGGATTGGAAATATCTGAAACAACGTGATGTGCTACCTGAAGAATTCCGTCATCCTACTAGTTTGCCACGTCATGTGAGGGCTTTCTTTATTTCAGGCTCAATAGTAGAAGGGGTCTATGATTCTAAAGCCACCAATTTAGTTGGCGATGGTTTGGTAACTATCGAATCAGCGTTAGGAGAAGCCGGTGACTTTCATACGTTATATGTACCTGAAGGTCATAAGGGTATCTTTTACGGTGTTAATCATATAAATCTTCAATATGATAGCCGTGTACACCAGCAGGTTATACAGTGGTTAAATGACAATGGTAAAATGGATTCTGCCTTAATGCCACGTATTGAATCTTTTGTTGACGATGACATAGAAGTAGTGGTCTAAGTCTAAAAAGCGGATTGAAGTTAAGAAAGCATATTAGAACATAGTTCATATAATGAACTCGGTAAAGATCGCTCTATATTAAAAAACCTCCTAAACTTATTTACTTAGGAGGATTTTTTTTAGAACTTAATAATTTGATTCATAAATTAGGTGTAAATCTACTTATTCAAAAATCAGTTCGATATCCGCCTTATTGAATTTGTAAATCGAACCGCAAAACCCGCAATCCATTTCAAAATTACCATCTTGTTCTTCAATAATCTCTAAAGCTTCCGCTTTACCAATTTGGATAATGGCGGATTCACATTTCTCACGAGAACAAGTGCAACCAAATTCTAAGGCAACTGGATCAGACGCTACCACACTCTCTTCATTATATAAACGATAAATGATTTCACTCGCCTCGAGTGTGGTCAGCTCTTCAAATTTAACAGTTCGGGTAAGTAGGGTTAAACGTGTCCATAAATCGTCATCAATACCTGCTGTTTCGTTTTGTTCTACTTCTTGTATTTCTGCAGCAGTACGAGGCAGCATTTGCACTAAGATTCCGCCGGCTTGTAAACCATCACAGGCTAAGTTAATCAGCGTTGGAATTTGGGCTGACTGTAATTGATAGTGCGCCAGACATTCTGCTAAATTATCGTGGCTTCTTTCAACGATACCTTGGTAAGCCTCGCCTTTAATAGATTGAATATTAATAAACATCACGCCTTTGCCTACTGCACCTAATTCAGAAAAAGCATCGTCAGCAGTAGTTTTGAACGTCCATGCTTGTTGCTGCTCTTCGGTTTCATTTTTCCAACTGGCCAAAGCACGAATAACTCCTGATTGGTTACATTCTGCCATTGCCCAATTTAGTAAACTGGTTTCATCCGAAGATTGTAATTGAATAGATAAAGTTCCGTCAATTTTAAGCGTGCCTATAAGCAAACTAGCCGCTGTCAGCATCTCGCCCAATAGGCGCTTGATTGATTCAGGGTACTCTTTTTGGGCAGTAATGGTAGCGTAGCTTTGTTGTAAGCGCACCACATCACCTCGAACCGGTGAATCTGCGATAAAAAAGCGTTGACGTAAATCAGTAAGTTCGGTCATTTAATATCTCAATCAATTATATAGTACGTTTATCTAAATTATGTTTACATAAATCTATGTATTGCTTAGAAATTAGCACAAATTCAATCAGTGCAAAATAGGCTAAGGGATTAATAACTCTAATAGGTAGTTGCTATTAATAGGTAGTTGTTATTAATTAGTAGCTATCATTGACGGGTAGTTTTTAAAAATGCGGCTTAATAGTCAATTATCATTATGCGGCTTAGAATTAACTTAATAATATTTGGGGGTAATGTTTAATTTATCAATATAAAAATGACTATTAAAGGTAAGTTTTTTAGTGTTAACATACCAAAATGATTACTATTTAAATGGATTTAAATGGATTTAACTATTGGGTTTATGTTTACCTAGTTAGAAATAAGTATTAGTATTAAAGCATCAAAATGTGAATAGTAATCCATATTTTTCTAACATTTTTGACAACGAAAGGATTCGTTATGATTGGTTCTCTAAGCAACTCAAATAGCTGTTCTTCTAACAATACAGCGCTCAATAATTCACAACGCTCTTCAGTATCATCAGAAACCTCTTTATTTGATTTTAAAACCTTACCAAATGTGAGTATGGGTGCAAAATCTTTAAATGCTCCTTTGGCTATAAGTCATGACCGAGGACCAGATACCCCATTGATTGAAACCACTATCGGTGATTTCTTCGATGCTATAGTAGAGCAAAATCCCGACAAAGAAGCACTGGTAGTTTGTCATCAAAATATCCGTTGGACATATCGTGAGTTACAACAAAAAGTCAATCAGTTGGCCAGTGCCATGATTGAAATGGAGCTTGAAATTGGAGACCGCATTGGCATTTGGTCACACAACAATGCTGAATGGTTATTAATGCAACTAGCGACTGCTAAAGTCGGGGTTGTCTTAGTTAATATCAACCCAGCTTATCGTAGCTTCGAATTACAATATGCCATTAATAAGTTAGGGTGCTCTGCACTGGTATTGATGCGTCATTTCAAGTCTAGTGATTATGCCAATATCATTCACGAATTATGTCCAGAGATTTATCATAAACCTTATTTTCAACTTGATTTGGTTGAGATACCTACCGTTGAACGCATCATTTGGATTGATGAGCCAGACACTGATGAAGAATTTGGCTTTATGCAGAAGTTCTCTGATTGGATGAAAGAGGGTGATGCAAATGACCTCAGAGTCGCAGAGCGTCAGGCGAAATTAAAAAACACCGATCCAATTAATGTTCAATTCACTAGCGGCACCACAGGCACCCCAAAAGGGGCAACGTTGACCCATCGTAACATCTTAAACAACGGTTATTTCATTGGCGAGTCAATGGATCTTAGCGCTGAGGACCGTTTGTGTATCCCAGTACCTTTATATCATTGTTTTGGTATGGTTCTTGGTAATCTTGCAATTTTGACCCATGGCGGCTGTATTGTGTACCCAAATGATGGTTTTGAGCCATTGTCTGTATTAAAAGCGGTACAAGAAGAAAAATGCACTGCGTTACATGGCGTACCGACCATGTTTATTGCCGAACTCGATCACCCAGACTTTGATAATTACGATTTGTCGACATTACGTACCGGTATTATGGCCGGCTCAAGCTGTCCAATTGAGGTAATGCGCCGCGTCATTGATGAGATGCACATGAGTGAAGTGACCATTGCCTATGGCATGACTGAAACCAGCCCTGTTTCTTGTCAGACCAATAAAAATACGCCTTTGGAGAAACAAGTTTCTACAGTTGGCTTAGTGCAACCTAACTTAGAAGTAAAAATTGTCGATACTGAAAGCGGAGACATCGTAGCTATAGGCGAAACCGGTGAACTGTTAACTCGAGGCTATTCAGTTATGAAAGGCTACTGGGGCAGCCGTTTTAAAACCCGTGAAGCTATTCAAGATGGTTGGATGCATACCGGTGACTTGGCCACTATGGATGAAGACGGTTATATCAAGGTTGTGGGTCGTAGTAAGGACATGGTCATCCGTGGGGGAGAAAATATTTATCCGGTAGAAATTGAAAACTATCTATACCGTCATCCTAAGATTAGTGATGTGCAAATTGTTGGAGTGCCTGATAAGAAGTATGGTGAAGTATTAGCGGCTTGGATTATTCCTAGAAAAGGCGAGCAACTGACCGAGGCCGAGGTAAAGCAATTTTGTAAAGACAATATCGCTCATTACAAAGTGCCGCAGTACTTCCGTTTTGTGCAGGAGTATCCGATGACCATTACCGGAAAAATTCAAAAATATAAAATTACCGAAATTATGATTCAAGAGTTGGGCTTATAGCTACAATAAGGTTAGGTGGTCACTTTACTAACCTGCCTGACCTGCCTGACCTTTCTGACCTAAATAAGTTTATTGCATTTGACCTAAATGAATAATTAAACTCATAATCATTTATTGTTAAACTTAGAGAAAAATAACGAAAGCGATATCGAAACCTCATATAAGGGATGCCATGAGTGCCATAATTACCAGTAAGCTAAGTCCGAATTCAAAAGAGTTTGCCGAAAATACAGCAGCCATGCAGGCAGTGGTTGATGATTTACACGTGCATTTAAAGAAAATTGCCCAAGGCGGTCCTGAGCATTCTCGAGCTAAGCATTTGGCTCGTGGCAAATTATTACCTCGTGAAAGGGTTGAACGTCTTTTGGATCCAGGTACAGCTTTTTTAGAAGTGGCACCTATGGCAGCTTTTGATATGTATGATGCTGATATCCCAGCAGCAGGAGTTATTGCTGGTATTGGCCGTATTAATGGCATTGAGTGCATGATTTTGTGTAATGATGCGACTGTGAAGGGTGGAACTTACTACCCTATGACGGTCAAAAAACATTTGCGTGCCCAAGAAATTGCCCAAGAAAATAACTTACCTTGTGTGTACTTAGTAGACTCAGGCGGAGCTAATTTACCTAACCAAGATGAGGTATTCCCTGATAAGGAGCATTTTGGACGCATCTTCTTCAACCAAGCCAACATGAGTGCCGCAGGTATACCTCAAATTGCAGTAGTCATGGGCAGTTGTACAGCTGGTGGTGCTTATGTGCCAGCCATGAGTGATGAGTCTATTATCGTGAAAGAACAGGGTACAATCTTCTTAGGGGGGCCGCCACTGGTAAAAGCGGCAACCGGAGAGGTTGTGTCAGCAGAAGACTTAGGAGGCGGTGATGTTCACACCCGTTTATCAGGCGTGGTGGATTATTTGGCCGAAAACGATCTGCATGCGTTATCTCTGGCACGTGACATTGTGGGTAACTTAAACCGCGAGCCAAAGCATATACCGAATCAAATCCAACCAAGACCACCCAAATATGAGTCTAAAGAGCTCTATGGCGTGATTCCTACCGATACCCGCAAACCCTTTGATATTCGTGAAATTATCGCTCGCATTGTCGATGGCAGTGAGTTTGATGAATTTAAAGCCCGTTTTGCCACTACGTTAGTGTGCGGCTTTGCTTATATAGAGGGTATGAAAGTTGGTATTATCGCCAATAACGGAATATTGTTTAGTGAATCGGCGCAAAAAGCCACTCATTTTATTGAGCTTTGCTGTGCACGCAAAATTCCGTTAGTATTTTTGCAAAATATCACTGGGTTTATGGTGGGTCGCAAGTATGAGAATGAAGGTATTGCCCGTCATGGTGCAAAAATGGTTATGGCCGTTGCCAATGCAAAAGTACCTAAATTCACAGTCATAGTAGGTGGCTCATTTGGTGCTGGTAACTATGGTATGTGTGGCCGTGCGTACAGCCCAAGATTCTTATGGATGTGGCCAAATGCGCGTATCTCTGTAATGGGTGGAGAGCAGGCGGCTTCGGTATTGGCAACGGTAAAACGTGACAATATTGAGCGTAAAGGCGGTACTTGGAGTATTGAGGATGAGGAAGCCTTTAAAGCGCCTTATAAAGAGATGTATGAAAAACAAGGCCATCCTTATTATGCCAGCGCACGCTTATGGGATGATGGGGTCATTGATCCTGCCGATACCCGAAAAGTTCTAGCACTTGGGTTAAGTGCTGCTTACAACGCTGAGATTGAAGAGACCAAATTTGGTGTGTTTAGAATGTAAGCTTGAGACATTTTTGTCTTCGTTAATTGTTTAGCCACATCTAAAATTAAGCATAAACATTCAGTTTAAATTGCAGTTTAAAAAGCAGTTGAAAAAACAGTTTAACCACTCATGTATTAACTAACGAGTTACCTATGAATAGCACTAAAAGCCTACCTTCTTCATTAATGGTTCTATCGAAGTTGACCACATTAAAGATTGATGTAGAAGATTATATCGCCACCGTGACCTTAGCGCGTTCCGATAAGCGAAATGCCTTTGATGATGAAGTTATTGCAGAGCTTAACAAGGCATTTACCCAACTTGGCGACAGTGAAGTGGTTCGCGTCATAGTACTGGCAGCAGAGGGTAAGGCATTCTGTGCCGGAGCGGATTTGAACTGGATGCGAGCCATGGCTGATTATAGCCGTGAGGAAAATCTTGCCGATGCCAATAAGTTGGCACAAATGCTTCATACTATTTATAGCTGTCCAAAACCAACCATTGCCGCCATACAAGGCGACGTCTATGCAGGTGGTATCGGGTTGGTAACAGCTTGTGACATTGCTATAGCTGTAGAATCTGCAAATTTCTGTTTAAGTGAAGTGCGTTTAGGGTTGGTACCTGCCACCATTAGTCCTTATGTGATTAGAGCAATGGGGGCAAGGACTGCACACCGTTACTTTTTAACCGCTGAAGTTTTCGATGCGATAGAAGCTGAAAAAATAGGTCTTATTCATCAAAGTGTGGAGCCTCAAAATCTAGAAGCTACAGTCGCTACCATTGCTAAGAAGCTACGTAACAATAGTCCCAACGCAGTTAAAGAATGCAAGCAGTTACTACAGTATGTCGCAGGTCAACCGATTGACAACAAGTTAATTGAGCAAACAGTAGCCGGTATAGCAGATATAAGAGCGTCTGATGAGGGTAAAGAGGGCGTGCAGTCATTCTTACAAAAGCGTAAGCCTAATTGGCTAAGTTAATACTATAAAATTTAAAAAACCGTCAAAAGAATCCCTTTATTGAATTTCAACCAGTAAGATTATTTTGAGACTATAAAGGAATACACCGATAGGGCAGGTTGTAACAATAGCCAATATCTAAGGGAATAGTTATGTTTTCTAAAATTTTAATTGCCAACCGCGGTGAGATTGCTTGTCGTGTGGCCGCAACGGCGAGGCGTATGGGCGTTCGCACTGTAGCGGTATATTCTGATGCCGACCGTTATGCTAAGCATGTTAGCATCTGTGATGAAGCAGTCTATTTGGGCGGTTCTGCTCCAAAAGACAGTTATCTTAGAGGCGATTTACTGATTAAAATTGCGCGAGAGACAGGCGCCGAAGCCATTCACCCAGGCTATGGTTTTTTAAGTGAAAATGCATCTTTTGCTAAAGCTTGTGAAGAGGCCAATATAGTATTTATTGGTCCCTCTGCATCGGCGATTACGGCTATGGGCTTAAAAGCTGAGTCAAAACAGTTGATGGAAACAGCTGGCGTGCCTCTAATTCCAGGCTATCATGGCGGTAATCAAGATCCAGAATTTTTGCTACAACAAGCTGAACGTATCGGTTATCCGCTATTAATTAAAGCCAGTTCGGGCGGTGGTGGTAAAGGCATGCGCTTGGTAGAGCGCCGTGAAGACTTTATTCACTTATTAGAGTCTTGTCGCCGCGAAGCTACTACTAGTTTTGGTAATGATGCGGTACTGATTGAAAAATATGCCCTAAATCCTCGCCATATTGAGATTCAAGTATTTGGCGACAGTCACGGTAATTATGTACATCTGTTTGAGCGTGATTGCTCTGTACAGAGGCGGCATCAAAAAGTGTTAGAGGAAGCACCCGCTCCCGGGGTTGATGATGCGATGCGTCAAGCCATGGGTGCTGCAGCCATTAATGCCGCGCGTGCGGTAGACTATGTGGGTGCTGGCACTGTTGAATTTATTGTTGAGCAGCGTCCGGATGCTGACGGTAAGGTCAAGATGAGTTTCTATTTTATGGAGATGAATACTCGTCTTCAAGTTGAACACCCAGTGACCGAAGCAATTACCAGTATGGATTTGGTGGAATGGCAATTATTGGTGGCAGCTGGCGGTGAATTACCCGTCAAACAGCATGATTTAACCATTCAAGGACATGCTATTGAAGCCCGTATCTGCGCCGAAAATCCAGATAATGAGTTCTTGCCTGCAACCGGCACTTTATTTACTTATCGTAAGCCTGAGCATAGCAAATTTGAGGTTGGCAACATTCGAGTTGATGATGGGGTGGAAGAAGGCGATATTATCAGTCCTTTCTATGACTCTATGATTGCCAAATTAATTGTTCATGCGCCTACGCGTGAGCAAGCTCTAGCCAAGTTAGATCAAGCACTGGCGCATACCAGAATTGTAGGTTTACCTAATAATGTGGCTTTTTTGCGTCATATTTTAGCGACCAAATCATTCAGTCAAGCTAAGCTAGACACGGCATTAATTGAGCGTGAAAAACATGTGTTATTCGATCAACACCCTGTATCTTTACCGCTATTGGTTTCAACGGCAATCGTTAACAAACTTGTAGCTGAACAGCAATCAAAAGGCACCCATAATCGATTATATGATAATGATCCTTTTAGTCAACTGGGCGGTTGGCGTGCCTTTAGCGACTACCAACGTCAGTTTGACTTGTTATTAAACCAAGGTGAAGTTGAACAAGGCTATGTGGCTGTTATTAAGAATATAAAATTTAATACCACATCAAATCCATCTAATAAGGATGGGCAGGTTTTTGACTTAATCATTCAAGCTGTAGGCCATGAGCAGCAAGACAACGTTATAGAACCTAACCTAAACCGGAAAGTTTATGAGGGTTCGGTTGAGTTTAATCCTACAGACTTTGACACTTATATATTGTGGCTAGATGGCCAGCGTAGAAATGTACAAAGCTGGGTAGAAAATGAAAAGGTGCACGTCTTTAGTGAAGAAGGCAGCGGTAGCATCACTTTAATAGATCCTATGGCACATATTAAAGGCGATACTCAAGCTGTAGGTAGTTTAAAATCACCAATGCCAGGACAGGTTGTTGCCTTTAAAGTGATGGCTGGAGATCCAGTAAAACAAGGACAGCCTTTAGCGGTCATTGAAGCGATGAAAATTGAGCATACTATAAATGCTCCCATTGATGGCGTAGTGGCAGAGTTGCTATTTGCACCAGGCGATTTGGTAACCGAGGGCGATGATCTATTACGTTTAGAGACCGAGTAGTGATTTAAATGACCATAACCATTATAAATAAAGAATAAGCCAATGAATTATCCTGATAAAGTAGAAATTATCGATGTTAGTCCTCGCGATGGGCTACAAAACGAAAAGCAAATTGTACCCACTGAGGTTAAATATGAGTTAATCGAAGGCTTAATTGGTGCAGGCATTAAGAAGCTTGAAGCCACTAGTTTTGTGTCGCCAAAATGGGTCCCACAGATGGGGGATAATGATGAGTTAATGCAGCTTATCAATAGCAATCATAACCGTCATCAAGAGGTTTGCTATTCGGTATTAACCCCGAATATGCGAGGATTTGAAAATACTCTGCGCTATTCGCCGGATGAAGTGGTCATTTTTGGTTCAGCTAGTGAGACTTTTAGTCAAAAAAATATCAACTGTAGTATCGATGAAAGTATCGAACGTTTTGCTCCAGTTGCCAAGGCGGCAAAGGCTGCTGGCATCAAAGTACGCGGGGTAATATCTTGTACTGTGGGTTGTCCTTATGAAGGTGAGATTGCACCTAGTCAGGTGGCTTATGTCACTAAACGTTTGGTTGAGAGTGGTGCAGAACATATTGGTATAGCAGATACTATTGGGGTGGGTACGCCCATTAAGGTACAAAATGCATTGAAAGCTGCCATGGACTATATCGATGTGAGTGACATCTCTGGACACTTCCATGATACTTATGGACAGGCTTTGGCTAATATTTTGGCTTCACTTAGCTTAAATGTAGCACAGTTTGATACTTCAGCTGCTGGATTAGGCGGATGCCCTTATGCTAAAGGAGCAACAGGCAATGTGGCAACTGAAGATGTAGTATATATGCTTCATGGTATGGGCATCGAAACCGGTGTGGATTTAGACAAGTTAACCATAGTCGGTCAACGTATCAGCGACTTTTTGGGTCGTAAAAATGGCTCTAAAGTAGCAACTGCATTTTTAAAGCGTCAATAATGCGTAATAAGTTTTAAACTAGTTTAAACCATCTACTAATTTATTATTTCAACAACAAACTACACATGAAAAGGATATTTATGAGTTTACCAGGGCTAGATTTTCAGTTGGGTGAAGACATTCAAGCGCTTCGGGATACTGTCAGAGCTTTCGCAGAAAAAGAAATTATACCTCGTGCTGCTGAGATTGATAGCAGTGACGAGTTTCCAATGGATTTGTGGCAAAAGATGGGAGAGCTGGGCTTACACGGTATCACCGTACCCGAAGAGTACGGCGGTGTTAATATGGGATATGTGGCACATATGATTGCCATGGAAGAGATTAGCCGAGCATCAGCATCAGTGGGTTTAAGCTATGGCGCGCATTCAAATCTTTGTGTCAATCAACTTAAACGCAATGGCACTGAAGCACAAAAGCAAAAATTTTTACCAAATTTAATCAGTGGTGAATTTGTAGGTGCATTGGCGATGAGTGAGACAGGTGCAGGATCAGATGTAACCAGCATGAAGCTACGTGCCGAAGCCAAAGATGGTGGTTATGTCTTAAATGGTAGCAAGATGTGGATTACCAATGGTCCAGATGCGGATGTGATGGTGGTTTATGCCAAGAGTAATCCAGAGTTGGGAGCCAAAGGCATCACAGCCTTTTTAATCGAAAAAGGTATGCACGGATTTGGTACTGCGCAGAAGCTTAATAAACTAGGTATGCGAGGCAGTCATACGGGTGAAATGGTTTTTGATAATGTGTTCATTCCCGCTGAGAACATCATGGGCGGTCTGAATAATGGTGTTCAGGTATTAATGAGCGGTTTAGATTATGAACGTGCAGTATTGGCCGCAGGACCAGTGGGTATCATGCAAGCAGTGATGGACAACGTAATCCCTTATATTCATGATCGTAAGCAATTTGGACAATCCATTGGTGAGTTCCAATTGATTCAGGGTAAAGTAGCTGACATGTATACCATTTTGCAGGCAGGTCGTAGCTTCTTATACACTGTGGGTAAAAACTTAGACATGTTAGATGAGCGTGGTGCAGGACATAGCCGTCAAGTGCGTAAAGACTGCGCCAGCGTCATCTTATGGTGTGCTGAAAAAGCAACATGGATGGCAGGCGAAGGTATTCAAATCTTTGGCGGTAATGGCTATACCAACGAGTATCCATTAGGTCGATTCTGGCGCGATGCAAAACTTTATGAAATCGGAGCAGGTACCAGTGAGATTCGCCGTATGTTGATTGGTCGTGAGCTTTTTAATGAAACCAAATAAAACTTTGGTCAATTAGGTTTAATATTTGGTTTATATCATTTTTTGGATTATTTAAACCAGTACCATAAACGTCCCGTTGTAATGTAGGGACGTTTTTTATTTATGGTGTTTACTGCTGTTACCTCGCGATGCTTAAAGCAAAAAGATGACTTAACTGACAATATTCTAAAAAGTCATTACATTCACCTATAATCTGAAAGATTGAATAAATAATTAAATGGCTTAATTTTAAGTTACTTAGATTAACACATGAAGTGCAATATCAAATGACAGGTGAAAAAAAGACCT
>NZ_JAGLBC010000189.1 GCF_018260395.1 Psychrobacter sp. | reverse complement strand
AAAAAAAGGTTAGGATAACCCAACCTTTTTTTAATCATCAATCCAATATAAACACACTGAATTGAATGATGTATAAATAACTGTCAAAACTCAAGTGTTATTGCTTTAAATTTTATTTTTGAGTTTTGATTGCCGCTTCAACAAAGCTGGCAAATAAGGGATGACCCGTACGAGGTGAACTGGTGAATTCAGGGTGAAACTGAACACCGATAAACCAAGGATGATCGGCAATCTCAACCGACTCTACCAAATGCTGCTTTGCAGAATAACCTGATATCGCCATACCAGCATCTTCTAAAGGCTCAATATAACGATTGTTCATCTCATAACGGTGGCGATGGCGCTCAGTAATAACTTTTGAGCCATATATTTGATGCAATTTAGAACCATCGACCAACTCAGCTTTTTGGCTACCTAGACGCATGGTTCCGCCTAAGTCAGAGTCATCATTGCGAACTTGCAATTCACCCTTTTCATCAAGCCACTCTGTGATTAGACCAATAATAGGCTCTTCAACTTGGCGATTAAACTCGGTTGAATCTGCTTTTAGACCTAACTTATTTATAGCAAATTCAATCACAGCCAACTGCATACCCAAACAAATACCTAAATAAGGAACTTTGTTTTCACGGGCATAAGTGATAGCACGCATTTTACCGACTTTACCTCGCTCGCCAAACCCACCAGGAACTAAAATGGCATCAGCTTGTTGCACATGCTGCATTAAGCTATCATCTGTTTCTAAAGCTTCCGCATCAACATAGTCAATTTCAACTTTGGTCTTGTGCGTAATACCAGCATGGAGCAACGACTCATTAATAGACTTATAGGCATCTGGTAACTCAACATATTTACCAACGATAGCTACTGTAACTTTACCTTCTGCATTCAACAGATTTTCAACGACTTTGTCCCAATCTGAGAGATCAGCTTCTGGCGCTTCGATACCAAATCGCTCAAGGATGATATCGTCTAAGTCTTGTTCATATAATGTACGCGGTATCTGATAAATACTATCAGCGTCTTCACATAGGATAACTGCACGCTCTTCTACATTGGTAAATAACGCAATCTTACGGCGATTGTCTTCACCAATGGCATGCTCAGAGCGGCAAATTAATACATCTGGTTGTAAGCCAATTGAACGCAATTCTTTTACTGAGTGCTGTGTAGGCTTGGTTTTGGTTTCGCCAGCACTAGAAATATAAGGCACTAGAGTTAAGTGCATCAGCATTGCCCGGTTTCGACCAAGCTCAACTTGTAGCTGACGAACCGCTTCCATAAACGGTAGCGACTCAATATCGCCAACGGTGCCACCAATTTCAATAATGGCAATATCATAGCCTTTACCACTGGCATGGATACGAAGTTTGATTTCATCAGTGATATGAGGAATGACTTGTACAGTACCGCCAAGATAATCTCCACGGCGCTCTTTGTTTAATACAGTTTGGTAAATACGACCACTGGTAAAATTATTGGTTTTACTCATTTTTGAGTGGCGTAAAAAACGCTCGTAATATCCAAGGTCTAAATCAGTTTCGGCACCGTCTTCAGTCACGAATACTTCGCCATGTTGAAATGGGCTCATGGTACCTGGGTCAACATTAATGTAAGGGTCCATTTTGGTCATGGTTACTTTTAAACCACGTGCTTCCAATACGGCCGCTAATGAGGCTGCGGTAATACCTTTACCTAGTGAGGACACAACCCCACCGGTCACAAATATAAATTTAGTCATAATTTTTGTCTTATAGTGGCAGTAGGCAGTTGGCAAAAAGAGATTTTACTAAATTTGAGTGTAAATTTATAGGGTTGACTTTATATTAACTTTTTGGATACTACTATAAAGACATTTATAATGTATTTTCCATTAACTAAACTTTGTGGTAATAGCTTTTCAACGACTTCTTTAATATGTCATCTTAAAGACTTAGTAATATAATAAGACCCAATCAAAAAAGCTCATCCCCGAAGGAATGAGCTTTTTTCGATGAATACTCTAATTTAAATTAAATTAGAATTTGTATTCTAGACCACCACCGATACCAAATGAATCCTTATCAGATTCTTTAACTGTACGTATTTTAGCTGTAGTAGTGTCAGTTTTAGTTTTATCATTCATATAAGCACCATATAAATGACCAGTAGTTGCTTTATTGAAAGCATATTTACCACCTAAAACAACACGGTATCTATCTTGATCTGCTTTACCTAGATAGTTATTCACAATATCACCTTGAGCATAAGCAGTCCAAGGAGTACTTGTGGCCATTTGACCACTAATAGTGAATGCATTTTCATTATCATCAGTGTTACGATCAGTCAATTGGTATAAAGCGCCTAGTGTAGTCTTACTATCAAGAGCATAGTTACCGCTTACACGCATCGCTTTTAGAGTATCACCAGCGGTCACATAAGAGGCACCTACATTCATTGGACCAGCAGAATATTTTGCACCGATTCCAAACGCATCACGACCAAATGAATCTTCTTTTGAACTATTTTCATCCATGACATAATCAGCCATGAATTTAAAACCATTATAATCAGGAGAAGTATAAACAATATTATTATTAGCTCGTGATGCATCATAAGAGGCTAATACATTATCTCCACCTATAACACCACCCTGAGTTACATTTGCAAAATCAACTTCACTGTCGATTGTCTTCATACGACCAGCAAGTAGAGAACCATATTGTTTATTACTTAAACCTAAATAAGCATCACGTGCTTTAAATGTATCGTCTTTAATATTGTTATCTACGTTAACACCATATTCAAGTTTATAAACTACATCCGTCGTAGGGTTTAAAGGTTCAGAACCTTTAAAGCCAATACGTGAACCATTTGATTTAAGCTTTACATTGCCATCAGGATCATTTGTACTAGAACTATTAGTCTGTTTACCAGTCGTCGCATCATAAACAGTTACGTCAGTATCAGTACTATCATCTTGATAATCTAACGTTAAAAATGCTTTACCGTAAACAGTAGGAGCAGCGTTAGCCGCAGATACAGATAGAGCAGCGATAGCTGATGCTAAAAGTAGTTTTTTCATGGGGTATTTCTCCACTTTTCAATTTTAGTGATGGGCTGCCCTAACAAGCTAACGCCCAGGTTATAAGTTATTAGTAATGTCCCTAAAGTTTTGACTTATAAGCATCTAAAAAAGATACAAATTGTGTCAGAACCAAATTTGATATGATTATGGCAACATATTGTGACAATTATGTTAAACCAGTAACTGAAACAATAAATTAATTTACCTTTTAAACGTTACAAGAGTAAGCTAAGTTAATAGTATTGTTACAAGGTTAACCAAAATCATACCTTGAATATAAGGATATCAACTTTGAAATAATTTGCAACACTTATTTAAATATTTATATTTAAGAGTTTAAATAAACAACTTGTTAACTTTTTAATGTAAATTTAAGCTTAAACAACACAACTTTTATGA
>NZ_JAGLBC010000188.1 GCF_018260395.1 Psychrobacter sp. | reverse complement strand
TAGCAATGTTGGACTTCTTTTTTTATAGCTTTTTCTTATCCCGAATTCAGGTTAACTTAGTAGTTAAAATCGTAATGCAAGTGAAGGTTATAGTAACAGTTAAAATAAAGGAATTTCTTTACGGGCAGGAGGCATAAAAGTTACTGCAACTTTTGAAAATTCATAGTCACCGGTGTTCATATCTGCAACGAAATCTGAAGATTCAAAGCTGTTAGCTGCTTGGGTTACTTTTATAGGTTTCTTACTGAAAACCACTTTATTTTCCATATCACCTATCAATTCAGACGCGACTAACTTTAAAGGCGGTTTTGCCGTTTGTACATTAGCGTTTGATTGGCTTGAAAACAATACGTTATTTGTCATTACTACTTTTGATTGTTCATGATATACAACAGCTTCATCAGCATTCACTATAACATTTTGGTTATTGCTAGGACGCCAATTTAATTTCATTGCCACTAACTTATCAAAGTTTTTATCTGAGTAATGCGTTAGATTATCTGCCGTAAGCGCATATTCTGCCACACCCTCTTTATTGGTCTGAACTGCAAGAATATCAGTGGCTTCATACTCTATATTGCTAGTAGACATATTCAAAATAGAGTCTAAGTCGCCTTGGTTCCTATAAAACCAAACCGCAAATATGGCGATTAATATTGAAATTGAAAATAAAAAGCGGGTATTCATTACACCTCTTTATAGCTAAATATATTATTTGATAAAAGATAAACATATTCTTTAATAAAAGTATTACTATTAATCAATTACCACTATATATCTGATTTTTTAAACAGATACTAAGCCTATAAACTATTATCAGTAACTTGATAATTGGAAATAAATTACTTAATTATCAAGTATGTACTTACTGATATATTCTTGATATTTACCATGACCTTTTAATATTAAATCGCAAACTTCTCTCACCGCGCCTTCACCACCTACTCGGGTAGTGACCATTAGGACTCGACTTAATACTTCTTGGTGAGCATTAGGTACAGTGGCAGAAAAACCTACCGATTGCAGTGCTTTTATATCAGGTAAATCATCTCCCATATAAGCACATTCTTCTAACTTTATAGGCAAATCTAAAAGCAACTGCTTTAAAGCTTCAAGCTTGTCATCACGGCCTTGGATGACATAGTCAACCCCCATTTCTTTAGCACGCTGATTGACCATTGAGCTACTTCTGCCGGTAATAATAGCAGTTTTTACACCCGCTAATTTTAGAGACTTTACCCCCATACCATCTTTTACGTTAAAGAATTTCGTTTCCACACCGTTGGCATCATAAATGATATGACCATTCGATAAAATACCATCCACATCCAATACCAGTAATTTTACTTTAGACGCTGCTTGAACCAAATCTTTCATAATTGCCTTCTATTTTTAACTGATGATTTATGAATAATAAAATTAGCTAACACCTGCTTGCAATAAGTCATGAATACTAATAACCCCTTCTAACTGCTGATTTTCATCAACAATTAATAGCTGACTGATCGCTTTTTCATTCATTAAACTAAGCGCATCGGAGGCTCGCATCGACTTTGATACTTGTTTTGGATTGGCTGTCATAATCGCTGACATCGGCGTTTGTAAATCTATATGCTTTTCTAAACATCTTCTCAAATCACCATCTGTAAAGATACCCACTACCTTATTGTCATCATCTACTACCACAGCCATTCCTAGACGTCCGCTGGTCATGACAAATAGAGCATTATGCAAAGTGGTATCTTTAGTCACTAGTGGTAATTTTAAATCCTTTTCTGCATGGTGCATAAGGTCGCTCACGCGCATAAGAAGTTTACGCCCTAAAGCGCCTGCTGGGTGAGATAAAGCAAAGTCTTCTGAGGTGAAGTGTCGGGCATGAACCAAGGCCACTGCAATAGCGTCGCCTAACGCTAAAGTGGCTGTAGTACTTGAAGTAGGTGCCAATCCAAGTGGACAAGCCTCTTCAAAGGCACCCAATGTTAGTGCCACATCCGCTGCCTGTGGCAACATACCGCGCCTATCACGGCTGATACTTATCAACGGAATAGAAAGCTGCTTAACCACAGGAAGCAACGTTTTAATTTCATCAGACTCTCCTGAGTTTGATATCGCTAATAGCACATCACCTGCAACCAACATCCCTAAATCGCCATGCCCTGCTTCACCTGGATGCATAAAAAAAGCTGGTGAGCCTGTAGATGCAAAAGTTGCCGCAATCTTGCGGCCAATATGGCCAGACTTCCCCATACCTGTAACGACCACTCGTCCTTTGCAACATCTAATCAATTCACAAGCTTCAACAAATCTGTTATCGAGTTGCTGAATTAAAAGCTCTAGTGCATTTTGCTCTGTGCGAATCGCATCTATGGCATATTTAATATATTCTTCAGGGGTTGGAGGACGAGTCTGAATTTTCATAGTGTTTTAAACTTATCGCTATTATTGGCTTATATTCAAAATAATTAAATATAGTACAGTGAATTACACAATATATTTAGTAAGGGCTAAGTTTAGCATATTAACCCTTACTACAAGCATTACTGGATGTAAGTTGAATGTAATAAATTCAAATTCAGATTATAAAAAAACCTGCAACGAAGCAGGTTATATTTATCATCAAATTAAGCCAATGTATTGTTTAGTAATATCCTAAAACGAGTTATACAGGTTAAACCGAAAGAGTGAAATTACTCATCATTGCTAAAATTATTACCAAGATCGTCATCTTCTGGCGGTGTAGGCGTAGCAAAACCGCGTTTTTCAAAATTACGCTCACCAAAACCTTGTTGCGGACGATTAGCACCAAAGGTTCTGTCCGAATCGAATCCACGGTCGCCTTCAAAGCCACGCTCTACACCAAACCCACGTTCTTGAGCAAACCCACCCCTTTCTTGGTTAAAACCACGATCTGCAAATCCGCCACGATTATAGCCAGTACTACGTTTGTTAGCAAAACCACCTGCTTCAAATCCAGCTGCACCACGTTCAAAACCACCAGAAGCAGCAGGCGGCGTACCAAATCCGCCTTGATACCCAGCAGGTTGTTGAGAGATTGCTCCTGGGGTTACGCTACTACTACGTGGATTACGAGCTGGAACAACCGTTGATATAGCATGCTTATACACCATTTGACTAACGGTGTTTTTTAATAAGACTACATATTGATCAAATGATTCAATTTGACCTTGTAACTTAATTCCATTTACTAAAAAAATAGATACTGGAATTCTATCTTTTCTCAATGAGTTCAAGAACGGATCTTGTAGTGTTTGTCCTTTTGACATTTGGGATGTCTCCTAAATTTTAATTTATTATATGTGGATGACAAATTAATTATTAGATTATTAGTGTCAATCTAAAAAAGCCATTAAATTTCGTTGTTAATTAATTGTATTTATTAAGCTCGTTTATATATAGCTGTTTTTATGTAGTTATTTAGGGCGTGTTGAACATTCATAATTTCAGCCAAATGTAAGCACAAGCCAAAGC
>NZ_JAGLBC010000024.1:5348-23776 GCF_018260395.1 Psychrobacter sp. | reverse complement strand
CAAATAGGGACATGCCCTAGGTTTTAGGGGGATTGTGATTAAGATATAATCACAGCACAGATAATCACAGTCTAACTGGTTTTATTATCGTAATTGGTTTTATTATCATAGATGGTTTTATTATCATTAGTCATCGTCGACTTGTCCAAGACGTCTTCTTTTTGCCAAGGAAAACGACCCTCAAGTTCAACTTGTAGCGATAGGCTTAAAAAGGTTCTAATAATTACAATTACCCCAAGCACTACCACGCTTCGTAAAGTAGGTTCTGTAACTACGGTAGCCATGATATCAGCGGCAATAAGTACCTCTAACCCCAATAATATAGACTTACCAACACCCTGCCTTATGCCCAAATAAGTGTCGTGACTAAATTTAGTGGATGACATGGCCGCCTTAACAAAAGCCATTAATAAGCCCAAAAACATAATCATTACGCCAACAAACTCAACAATTTTGGCAATAAAGTCTATCGATTCAATTAAGTACTCCATCAAAAATTACCTCGTAAGTCCTTTTTGTTAATCTCAATTGGCTGCAATTTGGCCATCATGGATCACAATGATCTGATCAGCATGTTCTGTTAAAGCAGGGTCATGAGTGACCACGACCAAAGCTGTGCCA
Source organism: Psychrobacter sp. (assembly GCF_018260395.1). Classification (GTDB taxonomy): domain Bacteria; phylum Pseudomonadota; class Gammaproteobacteria; order Pseudomonadales; family Moraxellaceae; genus Psychrobacter. Next base: position 23,155 of record NZ_JAGLBC010000024.1, on the reverse strand, counting down.
GACTGCCGCTGTAGCTCAAGCAATAGGTTCATAACTTGCTGTGCATTTTGTTCATCAAGATTACCGGTTGGCTCATCGGCAAAGATAATCTTAGGGCGAGCAACCAAGGCTCTAGCCAATGCAGTACGTTGCTGCTCACCTCCTGACAGTTGATGGGGTAAGCTATCGCGGCGATGAGTAAGGCCTACTGCCTCAAGTAACTGCTCAACCCGATTGGCATCAGGCTTACGTGCTATATCAAGCGGAAAGGCAATATTTTCAGCCACCGTTAGCGTTGGTAGTAAATGGAATGACTGAAATACAAATCCCATGTCTTGCTGGCGTTTTTGTGCCAACTCATCTTCTGATAGCTTAGTTAAGTTTTGGCCATCTAACCATACTTCACCGCTATCAGGATAGTCTAGTCCGGCTAATAGACCTAGAAGCGTAGATTTACCGGAGCCAGATTTACCCATGATTACCGCAAACTCACCTGCATCGATAGCGATATCAATACCTTTAATAATCTCGGTCTTGCTATCGCCAATCCTTACGCTTTTACTTAAACGATTGGCTCGTAAAAGTGCAGAATCTGTAGTGCCACTCGTCATTGGTGGTTTAAGACTTTGGCTTATGGTCATAGGTTTCGCCTTGTCGAAAAGATTGCTTATTAACTTCATGAATTTCTTGCTGTAATTGTCTATATCTTACTTTTAAATCTTCAGGCATCTTTTGTAGTAATTCGTTAAGTTTCTTCATTTTAAATGCCAGATAGAGACTAAAGATACCAGTGGTAATGAATGCTAGACTTGTCCAAACAATAATGGTGAAACCGGCAAAGGATGGTTTCCAGATCATTAAGATTGCAAAAACGACGCCCAAGACGCCTAGAGTCAATAAAGCTCCCCAATCACTGATGCCATAATCTTTTAGGTCCAAAGCGAAACTAATGGCACTAATCGCTCGGAATAAAATTAGGAAGCCGATATAGAAGCTTAAGGTCAACATCGAAACTTCAGGATTGTCCAATAATAAGCCACCAACTACTGTGGTCAAAATACCAAAGGCGAGCATCCAGCCCCAGTTGTCCATTTCGTTTTTATTGACCAAGGCAAAGCCAATCTCTGAAACACCTGCAAACAAAAACGATAGACTAAATAAAATCGACAACGCTAAATAAGAGGCAACTGGTGACACAAGGGTATAAATACCCAATGCAATAAAGATAGTGCCGACAATGGCTAAGATATACCAATGATTTATGGTATTGGTAAAAGTCTTAAATATACTTTTTCTCATAATACCTCTGTTTTATCTCAGTGTTGTCTAATGGTTATTTATCTAAATTATTAATTGGTAGAGGTTTTGCCAGTTGACGGGGTGGGATGTTGCGCAACAAACGTCTCAATAGTGGGCATTAGCACAGGTATAATATTGTTATTAACTATACGAGTATAGCCTTCTTTGGTAGGGTGAATGGCATCGGCTTGGTTAAGACTTCTGTCACCGCCCACACCTTCTAAGAAGAAAGGAATAAGTGTGACTCCAGTATCTTTGGCTATTTTTGGATAGATAGCTGAGAAAGATTTGACATAGTCGTCGCCTAAGTTGTCATAAACCTGCATACCGCCTAATACTACAACGCTACCCCCATCTTGAAGACGCTTAATGGCAGTGCGAATGTTTTTATCAATCGTTGTAACATCAATGCCGCGCATGGCATCATTGGCGCCTGTGGTCAAAATAGTTATATCAGGTTTGGTTTTTAATACCCAATCCAAACGATTGACAAGACCACTACTGGTTTCACCGCTTAAGCCAGAATTAATGACTTTGGCATTGACATAGCCAGCTTGTTTCAAAGCGGCTTCAAGCTGGGCTGGATAAGCGTCATTTTCAGCCACGCCTAAGCCTTCGGTCAATGAGTCACCTAGGGCTAGGATAGTTATGGGTTGTTCTATAATGGTTTTAGCAGGAGCTACAGACTGTGTGGATTCTACCTTGGTAGCCTCAGCCGTTGAGGAAGTGTTATTTTGACCCGAACTATCTGACAGCGGCGCTGATTTAGCCTCGGTAGAGGTTGCTCCACTATCTTTTGAAGTAGGTTGACAGCCTGTCATAGCCAAGCCTATAAGCAAAGACAGCGCTAATGATTTGAGCTTTAGACGTGGAAGTGAGGAAAGGTAAGACATATAAATGACCTTGCTATAACGCTATAACGAATACGCTTATGGTAGCAAGCTTGTGTCAGGATTACTGTCCGAGATTGGTTATACAACTGTTATAAATGGGACTTATAAAAATCTGAAGTTTAAAAACATTTAAGATAAATCATGAAACAAATTCATTTTATCGGAAGGCATAGTTGTAAGCACTTATGGTTTATTTAGCTATTATTTAAGTTTGAACCCTATTAGCTAAGATATCCTTTATCAGACAAAAGCTCTAAGATGATGGCACTTGGATGGTCATAACATTCGCCTGCACTTTTATGTGTCTGTTGCAGATACAAGCCGACTAAATGATAACCGACGTCATAGCCTATCCATTTGGGCATATCTTTTTGTTTATTGCCTAGAAACCACTCATTATAATCAAAAGTGTCTTTTGACCATTCAATTTTAGCCTTACTAAGATAGAATTGACGTACATCTGGCTGCAAATGTTCGACATATACGGGTCTTTTATAGCCGATCTCTTCTTCAAAATGACAAGCCAATCCTTCTAATATCATAGCATCAAATAAGCTTTTGCCATAACCAACTGTAGATTCACGACAAGCATGATGTGTTTCATGTGCTAACGTTGCGATAAAGTTATCGTCAAACGACTTTAATAAATAGTCATTTGTGATATCTAATGCCATTTGTATCTCATATTGGTTTACGCAGTATGCACCAATACCCACTTCAGGCACGACATATTTACCTGATTTAATCACCAAATCAGTTGTAAAACCGGCAAAATTCATATGCTTCGATAAAATTATTTCAGCATTCGATGTTAAATTTATAATCCTAGTTTCAAATACAGTTAATTCCTTTGACGCATTTAAAATGTGTACATTAAAGGACATAACGTAACCCTATAAAAATAAATAGTAAATAAGATAATTGAGAGATTACTAGCCTTAACGAATGATTGCCTTTAACGAATGATTGCCTTTAATCAATATCTATCTCTAATGAATGATTGCTTTTAATGAATTTTGCCTTTAACGAATAACTAGTGTTTAACTAATTTTTGGCCTTAACCAATTACTGACGATCGTGCCCACTATAGCTGTTGGTCATAAAGCTCACGAACCACTTCACCAATAACTTTAATACCGGTCTCCAAGGTTTCATCACTAGCAGCAATACTCATCCGAATACATTGATGGGCATGCGGATAGTTGTCCGTATCAAGACCGGGATAGAAATGCTCGCTAGGCACAATCAAAGTCGCTTTTTGTTTTAAGCGCTCGTACAGCTCAGTGGTGCTGATCGGCAAATCTTTGAACCATACCCATAAAAATATCGCCCCTTCAGGTTTATGTACCAAAACTGGATAGTTGCCCATTTCAGCTTTGATGTGACGGATAGCAAGCTTGGCTTTATTTGCATAAAAGGGCTGGATAGTATCGTCACACAGTTGTTTTAGACTGTCATCATTGAGTAAGGGTGTGGTAATGGCCGCCCCAAAACGAGTTGGTGCAAGGTTGATCACGGCATTCATTGCACTCACCGTTTTTACCACTTCAGGGGGCGCTATAACAATACCCGTACGTGCTCCAGGTAAGCCAATTTTGGACAAACTAAAGCACAAAATGGTATTGCTATCCCAGTTTAGGGAGACGTTTGGATAGATGATATTGGGGAATGGTTCACCGTAAGCATTGTCGATAATCAGGGGTACATCGTACTGTTTGGCAATTTGAGCCAAATGCGCCATTTCTTCATCGGTCAATACATTGCCTGTCGGGTTGGTAGGCCGAGAACAACAAATTGCACCGATTTCTCCGTTTTTTAGGGCTGGTAGGTTCTCTAAAGCCTCAAAATCTACTTTGTATTTAAAGAAGCCTTCCTCCCCATCATGAGTAACTTCTTCGATGTCGGGCTCAATAGAGATGAAGTGTTTGCCATCAATTTGAACATCACTATATCCGATATATTCAGGTGCTAAGGGCAATAAAATAGACTTGGTATTAACTTCGCCATTTTCATCTTCAAACTTACCGCCAAATAAGTTGAATAAATAGAAGAAGGCATTTTGTGAACCGTTGGTTAATACAATATTGTCCGAGGTAAGGTTCCAATTGTAGTGACGGTTAAAGAAGGCGACCAAGGCTTCAATAAACTTTGCGTCTCCTTGCGGGTTTGAGTAGTTACCAATCGACTCAATAGCACCACCTTCGATACCGCCGTTTTCAAGCGATTTATAAACATTAAAATAGGCTTCGTTTACTTTAGCAATGCGGGCAGGATTACCACCACCTAGCATATTGACAGGTGTTGGGCTTTGAAGTGCGTCGCCTAAGTCATCCATTAATTGAGAGATTGCGCTGGTTTTGACGAATTGTTGACCGTATTTTGAAAACTTCATAAAGATACCATTTGGGTTGTTTTTTTTTGCAAAAAAGAAAGTTAAGAGATAAGTTTGAGTATGTAGAATTTCGATATTAACTTAGATTTAAATTAGACTAGTACTTAAGCAGGCTTGCCGTCAATCATTATAGGACGACTGGCCAGCCAAGCAATGATTACATTAAATATGGTTAAAATTAAAATAAATAATAAGGGTCCATCCCAAGTATTGGTTCGCTCGTATAGCCAACCTGCCCCAAAAGGCCCTACAAAAGCTACCAAATATGCCACAGTTTGTGCCATCCCAGACAATTTACTCGACTGATTTGGGGTGTAAGTGCGTAAAGAAAATAACATGATACATAAGGTAAATATGGCAGCGCAGCCCAATCCCATAATAGCGGTCCAAACCACTGGCATCAACGAAGGTAGATAAGCGATACCCATTAAGCCGATGACATTTAGCAATGAGGCTACCAATGATACGGTTTGAAGCTTTATGCCACGGTTACGAATTAACCAGGTCATACTAATAATGGCAATAGGCGCCATAAACTGGAAGATTGAGCCCATAGTGCCGGCTTCAATTTCAGATAAACCTTTGCTAATCCAAATCGAAGGCAAAAAAGCGGCAATAGTGTAAAATAATAATGATTGTAAACCCATAAAGGCTGCTAGCTGCCAAGCCAGTGGCGACTTCCATACCGAAGTTGCTTCTTGCATAGCCTCCTCATCGGTTAGCACTACCGTTGGCTTTTGGTGCGAAGCGCCTAGTTTTAATCTTAGTATAATCCACGCAATAAGAGCCCCGATTCCAAGTATAGCCCAACCGCCAAGTGCCCACTGCCAACCAATTTGTTCCGACAGGGGATAAACCACTCCTGATACAATCCCAGCCATCATGGACATAGTTAAACTAAATATACTGGTGACTAGAGCAATATTATTAGGCGTATGCTGCTTGATTATGGGAGCAATCAAAGTATTGGCAAAACCAATAGCCAATGACAACAAAACAGTACCTAACAAAAACCCGTGCCAATCAAGCCAAGTAGAACGCATTATAATGCCAATGGTAAGCACAATAATGACTATAATCAAGGTGTTTTCTAAACCTAAACGCTTACCAATTGCAGGAGAAATAAGGGCCCCAAATGCAAACATTAGCATAGGAATGGCACCGAGCCATCCAATATGCGTAGCACTAAGGTTAAGGGCATCTTGTACTATTGGAGCAATAGAACCTAACGCCACAATAGGTGAACGCATGTTACTGGCCATTAACATAATGGCGATAACCACCAACCAAAATACGGAACGGGGTGCCTTACTCGTGGAGCTAGGGCTAGATTTAACAGCAGAGGTAGACACAAAATTAGACATATCTAAACACTTACTAGGAACAGAAGGGTGGAAGTTCAATCTTATAAAAAAACCATCGCTTAAGGATGGTTTAACTATAACAGAGAGTTTAGGGCTTAAGGTATCCCATACGTAGCCCCTAATCCTTATAAGGCTAAGCAGCTATACGTTGGATCAAAATTTATGGCGCATTTTTTTGCACATATTAAAAGGTTGAGTTTATAGGTGATTAAATGGCAGATTTACCCAGTTGATCAGCTTTTTTGCTATCCTGCTTGGCGTCATCGCTAATCTTATCGCACTTGTTAGGATCATCGCCGCAGAACTGACAGGTTTCATCTCCCATGAGATTTGCTACACGACCACAAGAACCACGAAGCGGTTCTTTTTTTACCATATAACCGATACCCATCATCAGAAAAAATAGCACGAATACGCCAAATGTAATGATTAGCATAGGGAGAAGTTGAGCGAGCATAATAACCTCACTTAGCGTTTAATAGCTTGAGTATTTGATCTATCAAAGTCTTATATCAAGCCGTATTAGTAATACATGATTAAGCTTATTGTATCATACTCGAACGAATACACGGTTTGATGGTGCTACCTAAGCTGTAACCGAATGTCATTGAAATGAGCCTAATAATTGTAGTAGTTGGTTATTTTAAATTACCCCCTCTTAAGGATTTCATAGCCGGAGTTTCAACCACTTCCCAATAAGCCAGTGGATCGGCTTTGTTCTTTTTAATCTCTTCAAGGGATGGCACTTCATCGTGGATTTTACCATCTTTAGGAATAACAAAAAGCACCGCTAAATGATGCCCAGTAGCAGTGGCCAATGCCTTCTCATAAGGCATAGCGGTCAAGGCAGTGGCCCAAGCATCTGCTAACGAAACGGTATCGGCTATAACAGAGACAGAGGGCGCACCGCCCGCAATCGGTTGACCAGTTGTTGGATCAATAGTATGGCTGTAGCGGCGACCATTGAACACTATCGAATTACGATAGTTACCAGAGGTGGCTAAGTGCATATTATTGGTGGAGGTGGGTTGACGAATGGCTGCTAGGGTATAACGCTCGCTTACTGTGCTGTCAATGATCGGCGCATCAATGGCGATTTGCCATGACTGTCCCTTTTGATTAATCCCTGAAGTTGAGACTTCACCCCCAATCTCAACCATATAATTATTAATCTTATAGTCTTTATGCAGTACCTCAGCAATCACATCGACGCCATAGCCTTTGGCGATAGCTGAGAAGTCGAGTGCCACATCTGGCTTGTCTTTGATCAGCTTATCGCCATCTAGCTTGACGCCTTTGAAGTCAAGTAATGCTTTCGCTTTCGCAATTTCAGAATCATTTGGCGGGTTTTGTAATCTCTCTGCAGTCATCACTGTGCCAAAGCCCCATAGATTAATCAGCGGCATCACAGTAGGGTCAAATGCACCGCCTGATTGCGCATACACTTGTTTAGAGTCGCTCATTACTTTGATGAAATCTGGATCGACGCTTATTGACTCTCCTGCGCCCAAACGGTTGAATTTAGAGATGGTTGAGTCTTTGATATAAGTCGACATGCTCAGATTAATCTGTTGCAGGCGCTTATCGATAGCCTGCTGTATTTCCTGCTGTTCAACGCCTTTAGGATTTTGGAAACTAATGTGATAGCTGGTGCCCATGGTTTCCCCTTGGATATAATCGTAGGTAGGGGGTTGGTCGCAGCCACTCATTATCACAGAGCCGGACAGCACAATCGAGCCGATGAGTACTTTTGAGGTAGACCAATTATAGGATAACCCAGAGCATGGTAATAGTGAGGAGTATAAAGGCTTCATAAGCGAATTTTTCTAAAATAAAAAAGAAAGACTGATACAAAGCGGGGTTTTATATCAGTATAGGTGGGCGTATTTTAACGCTATTAACAGGCTTTGTCCCAGCATTGCTAGGTTACTTTTGACCGGCGAATAAGTTTATACAGCTTAGTCGGAGAGAGACGATTTATTAGGGTAGCTATTTTTTCTTTCTGACCAGCTACAATGATATATTCCTCATTACTTCTAAGCGCTTGTATGGTTTGTTTGGCAAAAGCTTTTGCTGTAAGTCCATTTCCAGTAGCCTCGTCCATAGTACCTTGGACGCTACCATCTGCAGTAAGGGCGTTGATTGAGACATTGGTTTGAATAAAGCCTGGGAAGACGGTGGCCACATTGATGTTGTGATCACTAAGTTCAGCCCGTAAACTGTTGGCCCACATGTGAATTGCTGATTTAGCTGCCCCATACGCGCCGCGATACTGCGTACCAAGGAGGCCAGCCACGCTTGAGACCATAACCACTTTGCCGCCGCCGTTTGCAATCATATCGGGTAGCACCAAGCGGGTCAGTCGGGTTTGCGCAAAATAATCGATTTCCATTAATTGACGCTCTACTTCCTCTGTGGTTTCCATTATCAGTGAACGCTGACTGACACCGGCGTTATTAATAAGCCAATCTATTCGGCCTGCTTGTTGGATAACCGTGGCATACGCGTTATTAGTCTGCACCTCATCCAATATATTAAATGGCACTATCAAATGTTTATTGGACTGTTTACATTTATCTTTAACCGCTTCTAATTTTTTAGTATTGCGGCCACTTAATATCACTGCAGCTCCGCTGCGGGCACACTCAAGTGCTAATGCCTCACCAAGCCCACTTGAGGCGCCAGTAATCCAAATGGTCAATTGTTTAAAGTTAGGTTTATTAGCATCCTTTCTTATCTTGGGTTTCATAAGCATCCTTTCTTATCGAAGTAGTTAAGCCATTAAAAGATTATACCAGTTAAAAATTCAACTCAGAAAAAAAGCCTCAGTTTGAATTGAGGCTCTTAATGTAAACAGTCAGTCTGCAATTTAACGGTTACTATTTAACAGTAACTGTTTAATGAGAACTATTTAACAGCTACTATTTTTTGAGTGTCTACTTATCTTCAACTAGATACTGAAGTCATTAACTAGCTACTGAAGTCATTAACTAGCTACTGAAGTCATTAACTAGCCACCTTAACTAGCCACCAAAGTCATCAAGTAAAATATTCTCATCTTCAACGCCTAGATTATGAAGCATGTTGATAACGGCGGCGTTCATCACCGGTGGCCCACACATATAGTACTCACAATCCTCTGGGTTAGGATGGTCTTTTAAGTACTCTTCATACAATACGTTGTGAATGAATCCAGTATACCCCTCCCAGTTGTCTTCAGGAAGCGGATCAGATAACGCCACGTGCCATTCAAAGTTATCAAACTGTTGTTGTAGCATGTCATAATCTTCAACATAAAACATTTCACGTATTGAACGAGCACCGTACCAAAAGCTGATTTTACGGTTTGAACGAAGGCGCTTTAACTGATCAAAAATGTGCGAGCGCATTGGTGCCATACCTGCACCACCACCAATAAATATCATCTCAGCCTCAGTCTCTTTGGCAAAGAATTCGCCATAAGGTCCTGATACTGTTATTTTATCGCCAGGCTTTAAGCTAAACACATAGGATGACATCTTGCCTGGTGGAATGCCTTCAGGACCACGAGGTGGGGGACTGGCAATACGGATATTAAATTTGATGATACCTTTTTCGTCAGGGTAGTTGGCCATTGAATAGGCACGAATCACCTCTTCATCTACTTTAGAGACGTATTTAAATAGACCGAAATGATCCCAGTCACCACGATATTCTTCTGCGATATCGAAGTCTTTATAATGCACTTCATGTGGTGGTGCTTCCAACTGCACATAACCACCGGCACGGAAGTTAACTTCTTCACCATCTGGAATTTTTAATACCAACTCTTTAATAAAGGTGGCCACGTTGTCATTTGAGACAACCTCACATTCCCACTTTTGTACATCAAAGAATTCAGGGTCAATCTCAATTTGCATGTCTTGCTTTACCGCAACCTGGCATGCTAAACGCAAGTTATCGCGTATTTCGCCTTGAGTGAAGTGACCTTCTTCTGTAGGTAGAATTGAGCCACCACCTTCAATAACTCTACAGCGACACTGGGCACACGTTCCGCCGCCACCGCAAGCTGAAGATAAGAAGATACCTTCACTTGCTAGAGTTTGTAATAGTTTACCACCGGCTGGGGTCACTACGTCATTGTCAGGATTGTCATTAATATGAATAGTGACATCCCCTGAACTGACCAATCTTGAGCGGGCAGTCAAAATAATGGCTACCAGACTCATGATAATCAGGGTAAACATGGCGACGCCGCCAATGGCGGTACCAAATAACTCCATGGTTTTTGTCCTTTTTTTTATATTAAATTCGCAAGTTATTTACTACTTGGATAAGGTAAGTCGGTTAAATTGACATACCACCAAATGACATAAATCCAAGCGACATCAATCCGACGGTAATAAAAGTAATACCTAAACCGCGTAATGGCGCAGGCACATCTGAGTATTTGAGCTTTTCACGGATACCCGCTAATAAAGCAATCGCTAGTGCCCAACCAAAACCAGCACCAACACCATAAGTTAGGGATTCAGTGAAGTTATAGTCACGCTCAACCATAAATAATACGCCACCCATGATGGCACAGTTAACGGTGATTAGCGGTAAGAATACCCCAAGTGCGTTATATAATGAGGGCACAAACTTATCCAAGAACATCTCAAGAATCTGAACTGTTGCTGCAATCAAAGCGATGTAACTTAGCAGGCCTAAAAAGCTCAAATCAATATCTGGGAAACCGGCCCAAGCCAATGCGCCATCTTTTAGGATAAATTGAAATAATAGGTTGTTTAGCGGCACGGTGATACTCATAACCACGATAACTGCTACCCCAAGACCAATGGCGGTTGATACTTTTTTTGATACTGCCAAGAAGGTACACATGCCTAAGAAGTAGGCTAGCGCCATATTTTCAATAAAAACAGACGTGATAAATAGACTGACATAATGTCCCATTAGTGACCTCCCCCGTGCGCCATATTTTTCGACTGAGGTTTAATAACAAATTCAGCTTCTTCAACTTGCTCAGGCTTCCATATACGTATTACTGTTATAAATAAGGCAATAATAAAGAAAGCAGAAGGTGGTAGCAGCAATAAGCCATTTGGCACATACCATCCACCATCGTTTACAGTATTGAGTAAGGTAATGCCTAAGACACTGCCACTGCCTAACAATTCACGAATAACGGCTACAAATAGTAGCACTGCAGAATAGCCAAGCCCGTTACCGATACCATCTAAAAAGCTAGGTACGGGTGGATTGCTCATGGCAAATGCTTCGGCACGGCCCATAACGATACAGTTGGTGATAATCAAACCAATAAACACCGATAGTGACTTACTCACATCATAAGCCACTGCTTTTAGAATCTGATCCACTACAATGACCAGTGATGCGATAATTGTCATCTGTACAATAATACGGATGCTTGAGGGAATGCGATTGCGGATGAATGAGATAAAAAAGCTTGAAAACGCCGTCACCAATGTCAATGCGATGCACATAACCATAGCGTTTTTAACGCTGGTCGTTACAGCCAATGCCGAACAAATACCTAAGATTTGCAAGGCAATAGGGTTGTTGTCAAATATAGGTGTGGTTAAGATTTTTTTAGTCACTGTTGCCATATTATGCCTCCTCGCCCACAGTGGATACTGTTGGGGCAGCTAAATCTTGTTTAGTGCTGGCAGTCGCTTTAGTGTTAGAGCTACCTTCACGAAGATGTTCTAAAAATGGTTTATAACCTCGGTCGCCCAACCAAAACTGTACAAGGTTATTTACGCCGCGACTGGTTATGGTAGCGCCACTAATACCATCAATAGGCTTACCTTTACCGACGCCAACAAACACATCACCTTGCTTATCATAGGCAGGCACACCTTGCCATTGATCACGCCATTTTTTTTCTTCGATACGGGCGCCAAGACCTGGGGTTTCTTTGTGGGCGTACCAACTAATACCTTTGATAGTATTTAAGTCACCCTCTAAGGTTAAGAAACCATAAATTGTTCCCCATAAGCCATAACCATGAATAGGTAAAACGACCAATTCAGGTTTGCCAGCCGCATCGCTTTTTATATAAACTTTAGCAAATTTAGGGGTGGCGCCGATACGAGCAGGATCATCATCGCCTAAGTCTCTGCTTAATGCTTTATTCTTTGAGGCCTGATCGGCATCGTAAGTATTAACATCACTAATATCAGCGGCTGCTAGCTGCTCATCTGTTACGTATTCGCCACTTTGCAAGTCAATCAACTTAACGTCAAATTCTGCAAAGCGTTTTTCAACATCAGCATTGGTATCTTTATCAGGATCAAATAACCCTGCGGCCACTAAAATATTTTTGTTCAGATCTAGCAGCTTGTTTTTGTTCTGAGCGGACTTTAAGCCTACTGCTACAGCGGATACCATTACAGAACACACCAAACATAACACTAGAGCCACCATAATGGTGGTCATATTTGAGTTTGAGCTTTTCTTAGTCTGCTGGGACATGACGCATCCTCCGAGCCGTTTGACGTTTGATGTTTGCTTGAGTGACAAAGTAGTCAAATAAAGGCGCAAACAAGTTAGCAAATAAGATAGCTAGCATAATGCCTTCAGGGAAAGCGGGGTTAACAGCGCGAATAACCACTGTCATAAAGCCAATTAAGATACCATATGCCCAGCGGCCCTTATTAGTGTGAGCAGCTGATACCGGGTCGGTTGCCATAAAAACAGCGCCAAATGCGAAGCCGCCCAGTACCAAATGCCAATACCAAGGTAGATGCATCATAACGCTATCAGCAGAACCTAAAGCGTTAAATACCAATGAGGTGGCAATTAAGCCGATAACACAGCCAGCGATAATACGCCATGAAGCGATACGGGTCCAAATCAATACAATCATACCTAACAAAATAGCTAGGGTAGACACCTCTCCAATACTGCCTTGCATATTGCCTAAGAAAGCATCCATCCAAGTAACGGCTGAACCGTAAGCATCCACAAATTTGTCGGGTGTCACCCCAACCGCTGCCAAACCTAGAGGTGTGGCCCCAGAAAAGCCGTCGACAGCAGTCCATACGGTATCACCTGACATGTAAGCAGGGTAAGCAAAATATAAAAACGCTCGGCCAGATAGGGCAGGGTTTAAAAAGTTTTTGCCAGTACCGCCGAACACTTCTTTGGCGACCACAACACCGAAACTGATGCCTAATGCAACCTGCCATAAAGGAATATCTGGTGGCAGACACAGCGCAAATAGCACAGAGGTGACAAAAAAACCTTCGTTAATTTCATGACCACGTACTACAGCAAAGATAATTTCCCAAACAATACCTACTACGAAAGTCACAAGGTAAATAGGTAAAAACTGCATGGCACCATAAAAAAAGGCTGCCCAAATGCTATTGGGGTCATAGCCTACCATGTTGGTAATGGTTGTGCGCCAACCATCAGGCTGTAAACCCAGTTGACTAATGGCCATTAACGCTTGATGGCCCACGTTGTATATGCCCCAAAACATGGCTGGAAAAGTACACAACCAAACCATAATCATGATGCGTTTTAAGTCAATACCATCACGGACGTGTGCCGCAGAATGGGTCGTACTGCTTGGCTGACGTAAGAAAGTATCGAACATTTCGAACACAGCGTAGTATTTTTCAAGTTTGCCACCTTTCGAAAAATTAGGCGCTAAGCGGTCAAACATATTATGTAAAAATTTCATCAGCGTTAGCCCTCCAGCTCGATGCGAGTTAAGTTATCACGCAAGATGTCGCCAAATTCGTATTTACCCGGTGATACAAAAGTACAAAGCGCCAAATCTTCTTCATCAAGCTCTAAGGCACCAAGATCTACTGCTGAGATAATATCTTCAACAATGAGAGCTCGTAGTAACTGTGTCGGTAAATAGTCTTGTGGCATCACTTCCTCGAAGACACCAATAGGCACCATGGCACGAGGAGAGCCATTTGTGGTCGTGGTAAAGTCGTATTTTTTATTCTTAAAAAACTGCGAAATATAAATAGGCAGTTTTGAGAAACGATTAAAACCAGGACTAAAGAAATGAAATGCTGGACGATCATAACCTTCGGCAAGGACACTGACTTGATTATGAAAGCGGCCTAGATAGGCAGTCGAGCCAATGGTTTTGCGGCCCGATAATACCGAACCAGTAATCACACGATTGTCTTTGCCAGTCAATTGACCTTGAGTCAGTTCAGTTAAGTCCGCACCGCGCTCAGTGACTACCAAATGTGGTTTGGTCACGGCAGGGCCCGCTAAGCTAATTAAGCGGCGAGTGTATAGACGACCTGTGGTAAATAGCTTACCTATAGCGATCACGTCTTGGAAACCAATCGTCCAAACGGTGACTTCACGGCTGACCGGATGTAAAAAATGAATGTGTGTGCCGGCATTTCCTGCAGGGTGCTTTCCTGTAAATGCATGATACTCAGTACTATTGCCTGAGGCCGTGTTAGTCACTTTAGTTAGTCTTGCGTTGCCATGATGACAAATATAAGTTTTTGGCGTTAAAGTCGACAGTACTGCTAATCCGTCATCAAAGGCCTGTTGCTCTTGTTCAATTAGCAACATAGGGTCATAAGCCAATGGATTGGTATCCATAGCTGTGACGAAAATGGCTTGGGGACGTGTGCCAATTTCTGGACTACGACTGTAGGGACGGGTTCGAAACGCTGTCCATTCGCCAGATTTTATTAATTGCGATTCAACCGCTTCAGAATCAAGCCCAGCTAATTCCATAGAGGCATATTGCTCGAAGGTAACCTCATTAGCATCAGAGCCGGCATGGGGATCAATCTTAATAACCATACTCTCAAATACGCGGCGTTCACCACGATTGATGGCAACAACTTTGCCCGAGGCAGGTGCAGTATAAATCACCCCGACACGTTTTTTGTCTTCAAAAACCGGTTGGCCTTTAGTGACTATATCACCTTGTTTAACGTTCATGGTGGGCTTCATACCGACATAGTCGTAGCCCACAAGTGCAACGTGCTTTGGAGAATGCTGGGTGATTTCATTGCTAGGCGAGCCAGCAATCGGCAAATCAAGCCCCTTTTTGATGGTAATCATAAGCGAACTTATTCCATAAGCGAAGAAATGCCAGACGTCCTGTCGGTAGTGAACAAGCCACGAACGGTACGAAGACCGAGAGAATCTTGATGAGATAAGAGGGTATAGCAGCAGTACAGCTAAAATGCAGCTAAGACTATAAACTCGTAGTATTTTGCTTAGTTGAGAACGAGTAGGGAGACCTGTGCTAATCTCTTAACATAGAAGACAGTGGCGACTGGCTACCAAAATACATATACAATATATCCTAGGATTATACGTTAAATTACCCTAAAATTGCCAGTATGTTTCTGAATTTTACCTACTTTATTATATAAGTGTAAGTCAAGCTTTATTTTTTTAAACTTTATTTTTATTAAACACTATCTCTAATTAAGGTCTTTTATATGCTAACTTCATCAAATTCTGCCTTGAGTAATTCTTTAGATAATATAACTAAAAATGTTGCGCCTTTGCTTATCCCAGCGATTGATTTAAAGGATGGTAAATGCGTTCGTCTAAAACAAGGTCGTATGGAAGATAACACTGTATTTTCTGATGATCCGGTGGCAGTGGCCACACGTTGGGTAGATGAGGGCGCTCGCCGTTTGCATTTGGTGGACCTAAATGGCGCCTTCGATGGCGTGCCGGTGCATAAAAATGTAGTGACCGAAATTGCAAAAGCTCACCCTAATTTGCCTGTACAATTGGGTGGCGGTGTGCGTAGCTTACAGACCATTGAGCATTACTTAGCAGCAGGTCTGACCTATATCATTATTGGTACCAAAGCCGTGGAAAATCCAAAATTTGTTGAAGAGGCTTGCCGAGAGTTTGCCGGTCATATCATCGTTGGTATTGATGCCAAAGACGGTATGGTGGCGACGCATGGTTGGGCCAATGTAACCGATGTTAAGGCTATTGATTTAGCCAAGCGTTTTGCCGATGCTGGCGTGTCTTCGATTGTGTACACGGATATAGCACGTGATGGCATGATGCAAGGGGTTAATGTAGAACAAACGGTAAATTTGGCGCGTGAAGGTGGCTTACCTGTGATTGCTTCAGGCGGCGTGACTGATATGAAAGACATTGAACTGCTAAAACCTTATGGCGACTGCTTAGAGGGTATCATTACTGGTCGTGCTATCTATGAGGGGACTTTAGACTTGAGAGAAGCGCAGGCTTATTTAGATAAGTAATCATATGGATAGCTGATTAAGTTATCAAGTTATTAACTAACTAACTAACTAACTAACCAACCAATAGGATTGATCATGGCAGACTCAATGAACCAACAGCATCATCGCCGCAAAAGCGCTTGGCTTAAGCAAGTCCTATTGGTGTGGTGCGTGATGTTAGGAAGTAGTCTGCCTGCTCAAGCACTAACGCAGGAGATGGTGGCTGCTGGCGAGTCTATTATTAATGGGCAATCGGTCGCTACTGATAAATTGGCCACCACGGCGCCCAAAGACTCTAATCCTACTAATTCCGCAACAGAAGCAGAAGGCGCAACTGCAAACACCCTAGCAGATTCTCAATCTAATCAAGCAACAACCAATCAAGCAACAACAAATAGTGCTCCGGCAGCAGGCAATATTACCGAAAAAGACACCGTTATCGAGACCAGTGCCAATCAGGTCAATGATGCGGATATCAAAAAGCGCATCAGCGGTATTTACTCAGAGATTGAGGGTCTAAAGTCAGTTATTGTCAGTGTCAATCAGGGTGTGGTCAGCTTGACAGGCGAGGCGCCGAACGAAAAAAAAGCACAGCAAGCTATTAATCTTGCCAACCGAGTGAGTGATGTGGTTGCGGTTGAAGACCGAATCAGTCGAACTTTGGATGTGCAAGACAATGTTACTCCTCTTCTTACCAGTCTTAAGCAACAAACACAGGCCTTTATTAAAGCCTTGCCTTTATTGTTGGTAGCGATAGTGGTGTTTGCAGGCGTGGTGTGGTTCGGGTCTTGGCTTTCAAGACGGGATAAACTGTGGTTACGCATCACCCCAAACCCTTTTGTTGCAGAGCTTATGTCTCAAACAATAAAGGTAGTGTTTGTTATCCTTGGCTTAATTGTGGCGCTAAGTCTTTTGGGGGCTGAGGCTATTATCGGCACCTTACTAGGCGGTGCCGGCGTGGTCGGTATTGCGGTTGGTTTTGCAGTAAAAGATACGATTGAGAACTATATCGCCTCGCTGATGCTTAGTGTCCGTCAGCCTTTTCAAGCGCGGGACTTTGTGCAAATCAATGATAAAAGCGGTATTGTGGTCAGGCTCACCAGTCGTGCTACTATTTTGATGACCCAAGACGGCAATCAGTTACGTATTCCAAACTCCGAGGTTTTCAAAGCGACTATTTTAAATTTTACCAAAAATCCAGATCGCCGCTTTGACTTTAAGCTTGGCGTTGATGCCAATGACGATCCCATTGCCGCCATCAAGGTCGGATTGGATGCCATTAATAAACTGGATTTCATTCTCAAAGACCCTAAAGCGGTGGCGATTATTGATAATGTGGGTGACTCGAATATTGTATTAGAGTTTCAAGTATGGGTAAATCAAACTGACACGGATTTATTCAAGGCACGTAGTATTGCCATTCGCGAAGCCAAGCACGCCTTGGAGGACACAGGTTTTAGTTTACCCGAACCTATTTACAAGTTACGATTTGATGGCGGCGTTGAGGAGGCAATAAAAAAGGCGAATGCTCAGTTAACAGATATCGGTGCATCAAAGTCTACTGTTGGGGTCAATGTTATTCCAAGTGACGAGGCTGACACGGACAACACCACCGCCAAAACCACCAAAAAGCCTGCCAGTGCGGAAAAACAGCGTGCCAAGC
>NZ_JAGLBC010000024.1:0-5248 GCF_018260395.1 Psychrobacter sp. | reverse complement strand
CGCCAAAACCACCAAAAAGCCTGCCAGTGCGGAAAAACAGCGTGCCAAGCAGCGTGCCAAGCAAGTGCTCGGTGATCAAGAGGCAGTGGACGTACTTGATGCCCGTCCTGATCCTAAGCTGATGCAAAAAGTTGAAGAAGAAATTAATAACGCGTCGGGTGACAAGGACTTATTAAATAACAATAGCCCTCAAGAATAAATACCTTCAATCAAACTCACTTATGCATTTGTCCTAAAAACTTTTTGGCTATGAATTTAGTTTATAAATAGGTCTATTCAACCAAGCGCCCACGATAAATAAACCGCCCATACAAACCTTCAATACAAACCGCCTATACAAACCGCCAATACGAACCACCCATAAGGAGACCATTATGTCATACGATATTCAACTACCAGAGAGTCAATCTGCCGTTACCCTGACAGAATTTGGTGCGCCTGAGGTATTACACTATCAAACCGACGTCGACGTTCCTAAGATGGGTGATAAGCAAGTGCTGGTGAAAATCGCTTATGCCAGTGTCAATCCTGTCGATTACAAAACCCGTCAAGGCTTAGGTTGGGGTGCGGATAATATCAAGAACAACCAATATGCCAACGGCAAGCCCGCTATTTTAGGCTTTGATATGGCAGGGGAAGTCGTGGCCAGTAATAGTCAAACCTTTAAAGTGGGCGATAAAGTGGCGGCGCTAAACTTCAAAGGTGGCTGCTATGCACAATATAATGTAGTAGACGCAGAGTTATTGGCTAAGGTGCCTGACAGTGTTGACCTAAAAACGGCGGGTGCGTTGCCTTGTGTAGGGTTGACTGCTTATCAGTCTATCAAGTTTGCCTTTGGCATGGCTGACATAAAGTCTGACGATCATGTGGTCATGAATGCGCCTGCCGGCGGTGTAGGGCATCTCATGGTGCAAATGCTGATGCAAAAGGTTGAGCAGCAAGGTATTAAGCTGACGGTTATTTGTTCCCCTGAGAAGTACAAAAAACTTGAAAGCCTTATCGATACTACTAAACTTGCTGGCTGGATTGACTATACCAAAGAGGACGACTTTCCATCATTACAGGCTGATTTACTGATGGACTTAGTGGGCAATGAGGCAGGCGTGCGAGCATTATCGGTGCTTAAAGAGCAAGGACAGGTGGTGGTATTGCCCTCAATCTGGGTCGATAAACTACAACAAGCGGGCTTAAACAAAAACATCAAGGTCAAAGGGTTCAAAGCCAATCCCAATGGCGAGGACTTAAGCGACGTGCTGGCTATGATCGAATCTTGCGAGATTAAGCTGCACTTTCAAAACACTTATCCGTTAGCGCAAGCCGAGCAGGCACACCACGAAATTGAGAAAGGAGATAGCTTTGGCAAGATAGTGCTTGAGTTGTAGCTTATCCTGCCATCTTTTTCTATCTTGCTTATTTGATTGCTTTTTTACCTACTTACTGAGGTGGTGCCTATCGAATATATGCTATCGATTTTTCAGTATCAAAGCTCACGTCACATATCAAACTTTTGCGCAGACCAACTGCCACTCATCTCAGGTAAGAATCGTCCATCATCGACAGTATTCACTTCTCTGTTGATAAGATGATTTAGTTTATCATTCAGGGTTAATAGGATATCTTGATAGGTCTCTTTTTCTAATGCTAAATTCACCAGTTCATCAGGGTCTACGTGCAAGTCAAAAAGCTGAACATCATTTAACTCAAAAATCTCGTCTAAGCTTTGCGGTTGATTATGGTGTTTGGGCGAGAAGTAGCGGGTAAATTTATAGCGACCATCAAACACACTACGAATAGCACCACGCTTATCAAAATCAATACCTAAGGTGTGGGACGCCATCTCCTCAGCGCTTAAGTTGCTGTTTTGCAGCTTTTGCATGTGTACCATAAAGTCACTATCGAGATATGCCCACATGTTGTAGCAATATAAAACGCCCTCCCGTAACTCATTGACGTGTGCCTTATTGCCAAGATTTAATAACGGAGTCAGATTGTAACCGTGTAATTCGGTCATCATATCTTGTGCAAGATCTGCATTAGGGCCTGCCCAAGCCATAAATGTTGGCACTAGGTCCAAATGTGAGGTCAAAGCCTGACAGGTTTGTCCATGCGTTTCGGGGTAAGCAGGATGAGATATGAGCAAAGGTACATGATTTTGTTCATGATATGCCGTCGCGCCCTTACCATGCGTGGCATGACTACCCCCTAATTCACCATGATCAGAGGTCAGAACGACGACCGTGTTATCGTCAATACCCAAGGCTTCGAGTTCATCGAGTATGTTTTCGACCATGATGTCAGTGTGTAAAATACAATTAAAATAATAATTTAATAACCGCTCCCAGCGTCCATCTTCGTTAGGAAATGAACCGACCAACGTATCTCGTGCTCTTTGATACTCAGCGTGAGCAGGAGGTCTGCCTTTATTATCAAAGGGTTCAGTGCGGCTCTTTGGCAGTTTTATTTGCCACTGCTTGTCGTACAAGGGTGTCTCAGGCGCATGCAAAGTGGCAATGAGTGGTGGCGGAGTATCTTGAATGTGTTGACCAGGTGCATCGGTATTAAAAAACATAACATCATGGGGATTGACTAGATTAACCGCTAAAAACCAAGGATGACCCTCGTGATCCAATTCATTGCCTCTCACCCTTAACCACTGAATAGCCTGAGCGGTGGTTAAGTGGTCATTTATCCAGCCCCCATGCGCCATTCCTATCACATCACCAATACCGACATAATCCTTAAAACCGTATTGAGCAATACGTTGGGTCAGATCACTATCAGGTGTCGCATACTTATCAAGCTTACCCATGTCAGAAAGATGCCACTTACCTTTGTAGGCAGTATAGTACTTGGCTTTGGTTAATAAATGAGCAATGTTTGTCATATTTGGGTCAAGCTCATATGACCAAGGAAAATCTAAATTATCGAACAATTTTGTATCTTGAATGTGTTGACCAGTATAAATAACGGAGCGTGAAGACGTACAGACAGCAGAGGCTATATGATGGTTTATAAATTCAACCCCGCGTTGTTTTAATCTTTCTCGGCCGGGTAGATGGTAACCTTCAGGGAGAAAGGCCTTATCAAAATACCGTTCTTGATCGGTCAATATAAACAGTATATTAAATGGATCTTTACCAAGACGTTTTTTTTGGTGTTTGCTGTACGCTTTGTCAGTCTTATTAATGGGGGCATCGTTTGAACTGCTAGAATTGTGGTTCACATCTTGCTTATTAGATTGACTATCATCAAGGCTATTAACTGAAGAGGCACTCGAACTTTCCATAAAACAATCCCTTTAAATATATTTAACCCTTCATGATTATTTGAGTTGTTAATTGATAGCCTGTGGACAAGAGTAGGCATACCTATCTAGTACTACCACTGCGCTAAAGATATCGATTAAATCAATCAACTTCATTCAACCAATCAATTAATCTATTCATCAATATAATTAAAGTGGCAGTCTTAATTGCCGCTCGTATTAAATGCACATCCTTTGACTAGCGTATCACGCCAAGTTTTATCAACATCCTTCTTCGCTATCCTCACAATCTAACAATGCATCTAGACTATCCACTGCCTCATTCAGGTCTTGAATAAGATGATCACAAGAGCCATATGCTCTATCATTACCGCTATACTTTCCGGTATGTTTGGCTTGGTTGCCATCTGTCCAATCTTTACTGACACGCTTTGCGGTATTGTTATTAATATGTTCCATCACAGTAGTCTCCTTGGTTACGCTCTACTGGCCAGTCTTATCATAAGAGCCAGTCTTACCTTACTTGCTATTGCTTTATAGTCTTGCCATGACCTATAAAATGATATCAGAGCCGATTAATAGCATAATTTAAGTATACGCCTGTAAACTTTGGTAGATATGTTTATTTCTAGTAAATATAGTATTCATTATTACGTTAGTTGAAGAAGGATATGGAATAATCTTAAATATCCGTCGTATCTGGCGTCTTTAGGAATAACACTATGAAAAATTGGACATTAAATTTAATTGCCTATTCTACTTTCCTAAGCGCGAGCCTATATTCTCTGCCTGCACATTCGGCAAGTTTTAACTGCAACAAAGCCAGTAGCACAGTCGAACACTTAATCTGTACCAATCCCGAATTATCGAAACTTGATGAATCATTAGCCTTGCAATACAAAGCTGAAAGAGAGGACGCCAAAGATAATAAATATGACTATTCAGATGAAATACGTGCTAAACAAATTCAGTGGCTTACCTTTCAGCGCAATACATGTACTGATGAATCCTGCCTGCTTCGTGAATACCAAGAACGGTTGGGGTGCGATAAAGAACATGACGGACATTGCGGTAATGAACATGGCCGATCTGATATTGTTGATAACAAGGCGTTTGGCACCTTTGCCGAATCAATACGAATAACATTTTATAATCCTGAAGCTCCTAATAATGAAGATGTCTCTAATTTTACCAATGAGATTAGCATTCATAAAGTTGAACAATTACCTTATCTCGCTGTTATTGATAGCACGCTAATTTTTGATAGAGGGCATACATGCAATATAGGAGAGGTATTAGCAACATGGGCGCAAAACCATTGGGTATTAAAAGACACTTATGATGGAAAGAATCTTGAGTTACGTTTTTATCCAGCTACTCATAATGGCAAGACCAAGCTTTTAGTAAGAGACATTGATGATCATTATCGAGAAAGCGCTTGCGGTATGCGTGGCTATTTTGATGGGCTAGTGTTTGAAAGGCAGTAGGGGGGGGTGTTTCTTCAATTGTGTATTTTAGTTTGAAGGAAGGGTGATATTTTACTGACGCTATTTAATAAAAGCTCGATCAGCTTTTTAGTTCCAAATTAGTTCCAAAAAAAGTTAAACGGTATTTCGCTAAATATAAAGTACCTTATACAAGTGCTTTATTAGTTAAATATAGTTTATAGTGTCTTATAATAAATTGAATTAATAATTATTAGAACTTTTAACAATTTTAGGAACTATCATGAGCACTAGTGATAACGATGACAGCTCAAGTATCGAAATTTATCAAAGCGAAGATGGACAGGTACAGGTCGATGTTCACTTTGATAAAGAAACCGCTTGGCTCACTCAAGCTCAAATGACGTCGTTATTTGGCCGAGACCAATCGGTTATATCTCGTCATATAAATAATGCTTTAAGAGATGGAGAAATCTACGAGGAAAGCAATATGCAAAAAATGCATATTGCAAATTCAGATAAACCCGTTGCCTTTTAT
>NZ_JAGLBC010000187.1 GCF_018260395.1 Psychrobacter sp. | reverse complement strand
TTAAATTATAGATATGATATTAACTTCCCCGTATTAAATCTAATCAATATTGATTATTAGATTTATACTAAATAGGGTATATTTAATATAAAGCAGTAGTGGTTTAATATTTTGACACCAATACTTTATCAATATCCTATTAGTTTCACCTTAGGGTTATTGTTCAAAGACTTAACATGCCGTTATTTACAACTAAATATAGTTCTATAATGATAATTAATTGTTGTTTATCGTGAGAATTAAAGTACTACAGACTTGCTAGTTGCTTTTTTATTTAGTTAGTAAATTAATAAGTTAGTAAAATAGTTAGTTAGTAAAATAATTAATTAATAAGTTAATTAGTTGATCGATTAATTGTATAGTAAGTTTCAATAAGGAGTTCATATTGACCGCAGTTATTTCAAGAATGAGTTTTTATAGTAATCGGCTATACTTCTGGCAGCTTGTCGTACCTAAGTCTATTATAAAATATAGCAATATCTATTTAACTGCTGTTTTCTCTAGCCTTTTGTTAACTTTGACACCCATACCTGCACATGCTAATGATGCCCTTAAAATGAAACTCATTGCTAGTAAAGTGGTCATTAAAAATAATGGGGAACGGATATATATTCCTGTGAATACGGCAAAGGTAGGCACATTAATTCAGTACAAAGCTATTTTTAGAAATACCTTAGAAACCGCTATTCAAAACACAACTGTGACGCTTCCAATTCCTGCAAATACTGAATTTACAGGAGAAGCTTATCCACCAAGTGCTCAAGCTTCTTCAGATTATTATAACTATAGTGAAATACCATTGATGCGTATAGTTGATGGTAAACTTGAAAAAGTGCCTTTATCAGATTATAAATCTTTACGTTGGGACATTAAGTACATACCAGCTAAAAAATCTGTTAACGTTGCTTTTAATACTATTGTACACTAACTAAGCTTTACTCATACCTAATCTAAAATTCTTATAGCATTAAGTTATTAATAGTTTATTGAATAGAATATCCAAATAAATATTATAAAAAAGGCTTATAAATAGGAGTTAATATACTCTTTATTTATAAGCCTTAATTTTTAATAATAGTTTTTTCAATAGGTTGACCCCCAACATGGCAGACGACCTAATTTGGTATATTGTGACTGTTATTATTTGATTAATTGCTATGTGATTTATTGCTATCTTATTTAGCGATATTTCATTTATTCATATCTGATTTATTGCTATCCAAATCCAAGCGATGCTCAAGTTTCAAATAATCTTCAGATTGCATTTCGAGCAAACGTGAACGGGTTCTTTCAATTTCAAACGCCAATTTATCACCCTGATATAAATCTAAAATAGATTGCTCAGCTCTAATTAGTAATTTAACGCGTCGATCGTAGAATTCATCGACCAAATAAATAAATCGACGGGTCGGATCACGTAACACGTCTGTTAGTGAAGGAACGTTGTCAACTAATACGGTAGTAAAGTTATTGGCAATTTCAATAAAATCATTAGCTGACCTTGGTTCCATACAAAGCTGTCTAAAATCACAATAAAGGACTGTCTCAGTACGGGCATTAATTTTGATTTGGCGGCCATTGATAATAATAGGCTCTTTTGCAATTTTATGATTATTGGCTAATGAAACAAATCGATTGGCTAACCAGTGACTGTTTTCCTTAGTCAAAGGAAACTTATATAGCTCAGCTTGCTGTAATAAACGTAAGCGATAGTCAATACCGGAATCTATGTTCATGACCGTAGTATGCTTTTCTAGCTCAGCTATTGCTGGCATAAAACGATCCCTGTGCAGTCCATCTTTATATAATCCTGAAGGTTCTATGTTTGATGTGGCCACAAGCGTAATACCACGTTTGAATAACATGGTAAATAAGTCACCTAAAATCATCGCATCGGAGACGTTTGATACAAAGAATTCATCAAAGCAAATCAAAACCGCTTCGCCATGAATAATATCAGCGACTTTTTCTAATGGATCACTACTGCCTTGCAGTTTGTTAAGCTCTCTATGTACTCTTTGCATAAAATGATGAAAATGCATACGTATTTTACGCTGAAGAGGAACGGATTCAAAAAACATATCCATCATCCAAGTTTTACCTCGACCTACTCCGCCCCACATGTATAAACCTTTTGGCGGAACTGGTTGAGCTTTAAATAGACTAAATAGACCTTTTTTTTCTTTCGAATTTTCTATTAACTGATAATATACCTCATCAAGATATGTCATAGCTTTTTCTTGTATAGGGTCATGGTTAAACTCATTGGTCGCTACTGCAGCCTGATATCTTTGTAGAGGGGAGCTTGTAGTGGATTGAATCATATTTTAAGTATCGCTTATGTATATATAGATGAGATATAAATTTATAGTTGATAATTGTTTATTGAATTCACTTAGAACTTAATCAATCAGTTAATTTAAGTTGCATGTTGTTCTAATAAATATTTAATATCGGTCAAACGGCCATGGAAGAAATGTCCCGCACCTTCAACCACGTAACTTTTAATTTGCTTATCTTCAGCAAATTTTTTCATTACTTCAGGCCTTATGACATTGTCCTCATCACCATAGATTTCAATGGTTTTTTGTGTGGGCAACATAACATCTGAAGCATCGTTATTTTCAACAGATGGGGCTATTAATACTACTTTAACAATTTCCAGATCGGTCAAACCCCATATATGCGGCGTAACTAAAAGCTGTTCAGCAACACGAGTAATTATATAACCACCAAATGAAAAGCCGCCTAACCATACTTGAGTAGCTAAGGTTTGATTACATATCCACTGTAATACAGCCATAGCATCTTCAATCTCACCCACTGCATAATCGTGCTCGCCTGTAGACTTACCTGCCCCTCGAAAGTTAAAACGCACCACATGCATCCCTTCATCTCGAGCAAAGTTATACAAAGTAGTCACGACTTTGTTTTTCATAGTACCATCAAATAAAGGATTAGGATGACACAATAAAGCGAATCTTTTTGTATTGATATCTTGAGGGTCGTTATTTTGCCATAGTGCTTCTACTTCAAGCTTACCAGCTGGTCCATCAATAAGCAGATTTTGAGAATTTATTTTCATAGGTATCGACTTAATCTTTTAATTGTTGCGCTAATAAAATGTTTTTATAAATTTCTATGGTCTATATTGGCTATTGGTTATTGGCTATTGGTTATTGGTTATTGGTTATTAGCCATTAATAATCATCCATTAAATATTATCTATTTATTATTAAACTTTGATTATAAGAATAATCATAGGACTACATAAAAGCAAATACTACCTGAAATATGGATATACCTCTGTAATACTTTTTTAGAGTGAATAAAATATTAGTTAAATCCCAAATCCTAGTAACAAGCCTTACACTAAATAATGAATTCTCTATACTTCATAAAGTATTGTCTTATATACTGGAATGACAATCGCTTTGCTTATGTACTTAGCTTATGATTTTTTGAAAAGTTTAGGGCGTGTGGAACATTCGCAAATTAGCACTGCTGATAGCTAAAATCGTTCCA
>NZ_JAGLBC010000023.1 GCF_018260395.1 Psychrobacter sp. | reverse complement strand
AGCACATCTTACTCTTCTTCTCATCATTTCTAAACGTTGCACTTCATCGTTGAATATAAGGGTATTAAAAAAAGCGACTGCTATTGGCAATCGCTTTCAAACTTTATAATACGTACTAGATTTCAATAAAAGCTAACAATTTATAAAGTATCAGTTATTAAAGAAACTGTTATTAAAGCGGACAGTAGTAAAAACAATAACTTGAATTAAAGATGCTTATCTAGTAAAGCAGCGAGATCTGATTTAGGCTGTAAACCCATTACAGTGTCTACTTTTTCACCGCCTTTAAATACCATCAATGTAGGAATACTACGGATACCAAAACGGCTAGCAGTTTCAGGGTTTTCATCTACATCAACTTTAACTACTTGAACTTTGCCTTTATAGTCATCAGCGATTTCTTCAAGGATGGGTGCAATAGCTTTACAAGGACCACACCAAGCCGCCCAAAAATCTACCAATACTACTGACTCTGAGTTAACAACATCTTGATCAAAGCTGGTATCGCTCGCATTAACGATTAAATCCGACATTTTTTATTCCTATTATTAATATTGAAGATGAATTAGCTATTACTAAATATTGACTAATTAAAAATTAATGACGTTATATTACCATTTATTGCATCAACTTTTGTCTTTCGCCCGTTAAATATGGTTAATGATTGGTATCAGTTAGATTGATGATATACTAAGCGCCTAATTTTCGTTAGTGCTTCAGTTAGTTAATAACAATTGCTTTGGCAATTCAAGCCGATTTATAAATTCATACTATTTTATACAAATTGCGACCCATTATGGCAATATCAATAGAGACTGTTAACCGACTTAATCATGCTGAAACTCAATATGACGATCAATTTTTTAGAGATTTTAAAAATCAAGTGACCGTCTATGAGGATGAAGACATTTTGCTGGTGGACAAACCAACAGGATTGCTTAGTATTGATGGTAAAGATTTAAAAGTCAGCTTGTTGTCTAGATTGGAGCGAGCTAACCCTGAGATTAAACTTATCCATCGTCTTGATATGGATACTTCAGGATTGATGATATTCGGCAAAAATAAACTGGCACAGAGCCATATTAGCAAACAATTTATTGAACGAATCCCTCAAAAAGAGTACCAAGCCATTGTAAATGGTACTTTAGCCAAACCAGGCGAAAAGGGAGAGATTAATATTCCAGTTCGCTATGAGCCCAGTATTAAACCAAAGCATGTTGCTGATCCTCAGTGGAAGAAGCATGCGCTAACGCACTTCGAGGTGCTACGTCATGAGGTCTGTAATGGCAAGCCTGTGACTCGTGTGGCATTATATCCGGTAACGGGACGTAGCCATCAATTACGGGTACATATGGTGCACTTAGGTCATGTGATCATTGGCGATCCTATCTATGCTCAAGAAGAGGCACTAGGCATGTCCTCAAGATTAAACTTACATGCTCATAAGCTACGTTTGAAGCATCCGACCATGAATACATGGATGGCTTGGGAAAGTTACGTACCGTTTTAAATCAATTATTCGTTGAGATACTTATTCAGATAGTTTTAATCATTAACATAATAAATTTAAAGCCTTAGTCGAGCCAACTTAACTCACTGAGAGTTGCCAGCCATATAAAATACTTTTATTTAACGATATTTAGTAGTATGGTAAAACCATTAAATGGAAATTTAAAAATATAAGCGTAATATCATTGTTAACTAAATTCAGTTAGAGAGATTCACTTAGACAGATTCAGCCAGTTAAATAAATACTGAATTGAGACAGAAATTTAATAAATAAAGGCGTTATTCGGTTCATTCACTGCTATAAAGCATATCATAATAAAGCGAATAACCCATAGGTCGTAAATAACAAGTTTGGCTATACAAGGATTGTATTATGAGTATCATTCACTCTATTTCTCATTTCAAAAATTCACGTGACGCCGCAAAGCCGTTAGATCGAGTAGAAGATGTCCGTGCGGCAGCAGCAGACTTTCGCAAAACCATGCTCGCCAACCCCAAAGTAAGGTTTTATAAAACTTTTGAGTTGATTCGCATCCCTTACCCTACCAAGTACGGCTATCTTAATGCCTTTGACCTACCCACTCCTTATCTTCATATCTGTAATAAGCTGTTTGTTATCCAGTTTGATAGTGAAGAGGGCTTAAAGACACTTTTGGTTAGTCCTTCTGATTGGGAATACCAAAAAGAGACGCCTTATTTTAATCAGATGATCGAAGATGTTGGAATGTTGTCCAAACCGGTAGAGATGTTGCTTGTTAAAGCCAGTAATACTGTGTTGGGCGCCTTAAAAAGTTTGGGGTTAGAGCCAGAAGATGTGGATTACCTCACCTATGATCATTTGCATACTCAAAATATTACCCGTTGGCTTGGTGGTCAAGGTCAGTCTGCTATTTTTCCTAATGCTAAATTGCTCGTTATGAGAGAAGAGTGGGAGAGTGCACAGGCTTTATTACCTTGGCAAAATCAATGGTATTGCCCTCATGGTATTGAAGGGGTGGAAGAGAGTAGGGTTGAGTTACTGGATGGTGATGTGTTTTTAGGGGATGGTTCAGTTGCTTTATTGCATACCAAGGGACATACCGAAGGCAATCATTCTATTGTCGCCCATACTGATCAAGGTTTACTGGTAACCTCAGAAAATGGCGTTAGCATGGACGCTTATGCCCCACAACATTCTTCAATTAAAGGGTTGGCTCGATATGCAGAACTGACCAAATCTGAGGTCGTAATGAATGGCAATACTCTTGAGTTTGGGGTAGATCAATATCTATCCATGATTCAAGAAAAAACGATAGCAGGACCTTATCCTAAAGATGAGCGATTCTATAATATGGCGCTCTCCTCTGAGTCAGCCGGCTATTTCTTATTCCCAGGTACTGCACCTACTATACGCATGGGTGAACTTGAGTTTGGAACATTTACTGCTAATAGTAAATCCAAAGCTCAAAATAAGAGAGGTGGCCTGTGGCGCAAACTTTTATCGTAACCGGTGCTGCTTCAGGTATTGGTTTAGCTTTATGCCAAAAGTTATTACAAACAGGTAATCGAGTCTGTGCCTGTGATGTAGACTATGAAGCGCTACAAACAAATTATGCGAATCATAAAAAAGTTACAGAAGGAGGTAGTTTATTATTGCAACCCCTTGACGTACGTTATGTGGACCAGTGGCAATATATAGTTAATAAGGTAGTGGCACAATGGGAAAGCATTGACGTTTTATGCAATGTGGCAGGGGTATTAAAAGACAATTGGGTGACAGATATTGTGATTCCCTATGATGTTGACTTCCACTTTGATGTCAATGTCAAAGGCACTATTTATGGCACCCAGAGCGTTATCGAAACCATGAGAGACCAAGGTAAAGGCCATATAATTAATGTGGCATCTATTGCCGCTCTATCGCCTGTGCCAGGACTGTCATTATATAGCGCCAGTAAATATG
The DNA here is from genome assembly GCF_018260395.1 of Psychrobacter sp. Lineage (GTDB taxonomy): Bacteria > Pseudomonadota > Gammaproteobacteria > Pseudomonadales > Moraxellaceae > Psychrobacter. The sequence continues at coordinate 20,602 of NZ_JAGLBC010000023.1, read as the reverse complement.
CGGTTCGCTCTTATTCTTTAGCAGTAGCTATGGAGTTAGCTGAATATGGTATTGCTGTCACCACTTTATGTCCTGATGCAGTGCAGACTCCCATGCTAGATCAACAAAAAGACAAACCGCAAGCGGCTTTAACTTTTTCAGGTCAGCGCACCTTAACTGTTGAAGAAGTGGTCGAAACCATAGTAGGACCTATATTAACTAAGCGTCCAATGGAGGTAGTCTTACCACAAAGCCGAGGCGTGGTGTCTAAATTTGCTAACCTCTTTCCGCAGACCACAGGCCGATTTATTGATATTTTTCGAAAGCAAGGTCTAAAGCGTCAGACTAAGTCTTAGTGAATTCAGTCTTAGTAAATCAAGTCTTAGTAAATCAAGTCTTAGTAAATACATGGCTTTCTTGCTTTATATCATTATCGTATTGCTTAATGCTAAATATAATAACTTTAGAGCATAAAAAAGCAGCCTCAAATCTTGAGGCTGCTTATTTTTTGACTTTATAATCGATCAGTTTTTAATATTAAACAATCTAAAGCCAGTTCAAAGGTTACTAATTATTAAGTGACTAATCTCATTTAATGACTAATCTAAAGCTATTGCTTATTTACCATGAACTTTTAAACGTTTTTCAATGGCCATAAATTCTTTATCACCAGCAGGTTGTGCGATACCACCAAATACCATCTGTGCTACAAGTTTCCAATCAGGATCGATATTCCAAGTTTGAGCTACTTCTTCATCGATTACTGGGTTGTAATGTTGTAAGTTCGCACCAATGTTTAAGCTAGCCAATGCTGTCCAAATTACATATTGATGCATCGCATTGGTATGTTCAGACCAAGTTGGGAAACGATCCGCATAAAGATCAAAGTTTTCTTGTAGATATTTAACAACCGCTTGATCTTCATAAAATAATACAGTACCTGCACCGGCTTTGAAGCCTTCTAATTTCTCTGCAGTGCTTTTAAATTTTTCATCATCATTTACGATTTTACGTAGAGCATCTTCAGTAATTTGCCATAGTTTTTTATGGTCTTCACCAAATAATACTACTAGACGAGTTGACTGAGAGTTAAAAGCTGAAGGCGTATGTAAAATAGCATGCTCAACTAGGCTAACTACTTGTTGTTTATCTACAGGAATTTGGTCGTTTAAGGCATAAATTGAACGACGTGTTTCTGCTAATTTTTGAAAAGTTTGTAGGTCTGACATTGTTGTTCTCCGTTATTATTACTGGTTGATAAAAAAATTTAACTTTAATTTAGTTAAGGTAACTATTGGTTTTATTATGAGTATGACTCTTACGGTTAAGTCTTTGCTTTGGCTATAACTTTTATTAATTGACTCATGCTAATTATAAAATATAAAGCCAAAACTGCCATATTGTTTTTGTAAAATTTATTTAATAGTTACTTCTAAAGGTGAATAAATATTACACAATTAACTCTTAAAGCCTTCTGGTAACGCAGGGGCTTCCAATCTTCTTAGTTCTGAGTCGACATTGCCAAAACGTGGATGGTGATTATTCCAATCGGTAATGGCCTGCTCGATGTCTTCTTTATTGTCGGAAACAAAGTTCCACCATAATAATACTTTCTGATTTAAAGGCTCTCCGCCTAATAGCATAATGCGAGTGCCTTGTTTTCCTTTAACAGTTATGGTGGTTTTCTGAGTAATATCATCAAAGCGAATCAGTTGATTTTGCTCAAATTTTTCACCTTGATATTCGATGCCGTCAACTACCATTAATATGCCATAGTCCATGCCTGGCTCTAAGGACAATGCCACTTCAGCGTCTTTAAGGAAGTGCACATCTAAACCTATAAGCTTACTGTATTGAATGGTAGGGGCTTTATAGCTTCGTCCTTCTGGCGTCGTGTAGTCGCCTGTGGTCAATACATATTCAGCTTTGTCATCGTTCCAACTTGGTAACTCAGGGTAATGATGAAAGTTACGTTCAATTTTTTGATCCAGCGGTAGAGCAATCCATAACTGAACCATGTTCATTCCGTGCCAAGCATCTTTGGAGCCACCGGTATTGGGAAATACACTTTGTTCAGTATGACTGATGCCTTGATCATTGCCAGTACCAGCGGTCATGACGTTAACTTGGTTTTTAGTAATCACTTGCTCATTACCAATGCTGTCTTTATGAAGCACTTCGCCATCAATCATCCAACTAAAGGTTTGTAAGTTGATATGAGGATGTCTGCCCACTTGCATACCTTCCTCGCCTTCGTCAAATTCAGCAGGTCCAGCGTGGTCCATAAAGCACCAAGCACCAATAGGCTCTTTTCCTTTATTGGGTAACAAGCGAGCGATAGGAATACCGCCAACATCGGCTAATCTAGGATCTAGGGTTGTCGTTTTCATAAAGTACCTTTTAGAGTTATAGTTATCAATTGAAATAAAGAAGCTGGCTAATATAAGGCTAGCTACCATAATGGATAATATCAGCAGTAAATCCACAACCATTAAATTAATAATGAGAAGATTAATAACAAGAAAGTTAATAACAAGGAATCATAATAAAAAGGTCTATCACCTTATATCATTAGCTCCATGATATTATAAAATAAGATCTAGCGCTTCTCCGATAAATTTATCAATACATTAGCTTATCTGTATTGAGAAAAGTAGACCCCTACGTAAACATTTGTCGACACGGTGTTAAAAGAGTGAAACCATAAACTTTAAAAAGATTATAAAGGCACATCCATTACTAAGACTTGCGCATTCTCAATCACGTCCATGGTAAAGTTTTTGGTTTCAGAAATAGCGAGTCCATCTCTTGGAGACAAGGTATTGCCATTAATGACTACTGTACCTGAAATAATAAACACATAGGCGCCATTTAAAGGTGACTTAATAGAATAAGTACAAGTCACCCCTTTATCAAACTCACCCACACTGAACCAAGCATTCTGATGTATCCATACTCCTTCATCATCAGGATTGGGAGAAAGTACTTGATTAAACTGATTACAGTGTAATAAATCCACTAAACTAACTTGTTGATAGCGCGGTGTAACGTCTAACTTATTTGGCATTACCCAAATTTGTAAAAACTTAACTGGCTCAACCTCGTCACCATTCATTTCAGAATGAACAACGCCAGTTCCTGCCGACATAACCTGAATTTCACCACTTTTTATAATGCCATGGTTACCCAGACTATCCGCGTGTTGCAGCCTTCCAGACAGAGGAATACTAATGATTTCCATGTTAGCATGTGAATGATCGCCAAAGCCCATTGCGCCGTCAACATGATCGTCATTGATTACTCTCAATGCCCCAAATCCAACTCTCTGTGGGTCATAATAATCTGCAAAACTAAAGGTGTGTTTACTTTTTAGCCAACCGTGATGAGAGCCTCCACGTTTATTAGCTGCATGATATATGGTTTTCATAAATTATCCTTATTTTAATATCAAGTTAAACAAAAATAACTTAATAAAACACTATAATAATTTAATATCAATACATAACAATTTTTATTATTCATTGAATTAGAACAGATAATCGTTGATTATTCATCATTAATAAAGACATAATCTACTTTAAGATTTAATCGGTAAAACATCTCAAGTTTACATACAATACTTGGGTTCACATACAATAAGGAATGACAACTATGAACAGTAATGAGCAACTTAATTACGAAATTATTGATAACAAAGAAGCAAGTCGATTTGAACTACATGTGGATGGTTATGTGGCTTTTGAAGACTACGAATATTTTACTACCAGTAGCGGAGAACCAGGTATTGCCTATTTGCATACTGAAGTGCCTAAGGAGTTAGGGGGTCGAGGTATTGCTGGCTATTTTGTGAAGTCTTTATTAGACGATGCAGCCGCTAAAAATCTACGCGTTAAACCTATTTGTCCCTTCGTGAAAGCTTATATTGATAAGCATCCTGAGTATCAAGATAACTCAGTTTTCCATAATGCGACGCCTTAGTATGACCTTAATAATGCTTTAAGAGATATTCGCGTTACTCAATCTTAATAGACTGGGAGATTCAAATCTCCCAGTCTAAGTTTACCAGCTTAAGTTTCCTAGTCTGATTTTCGTAGCCTATAAGTAGTGCATTGATAATATCAATTGTACTATAGACGAGTGGTGTCAGTATGGTTACGATCATCAACTGAATAGGCGCCTGGACCATGTGCCACAATCATTAAAAAACCACCAGCCATAGCTAAGTTTTTCATAAAGTTAATAGCTTGGTTTTGATCGCCAAAGTCAGCATGGAAGATAAGCGCTGATAGAATGCTAAATCCTGCCAATAAGAAAGCTGCAAGACGTGCTTTAAAGCCAAATAAAACAGCTAAGCCACCTAATACTTCTAAGATAATAACTAAAGGTAACATAACCCCAGGTACTCCCACAGATTCCATATAGCCTTGAGTGGCTGCATAACCTGTAATTTTGCCAATGCCTGAGTAGATAAAGATAGATACTAATAGAAGACGACCCAATAGCGCGCTAATGTTATATATTGATGAGTTCATGGTATATCCTTTATTTGAGTTGATTTTGTTTACGCTTGCTAATTAATGAAGCTATTATAATTGTTGAAATTAACTTGATAAACACTAATAATTGCAAATAAAAGTTCTAATTATTAGAACAATTAGATTGGGATAAGATAAACTAAAAAATCTAGTTCCACAATATAACGGACAAATAGTAACTTAAATAAACTAAAGATTTATTACAGTGAGGCGGTATGGATTAATAAAGCGAAGGTTTTATAAATCAAGTAAGCTTTTTATAAATCAAGTAAGCTTTTTATAAATCAAGTAAGCTTTTTATAAAGACAATAGGATGCTTATAACGACATTAGGGAGGGAGTATGGGACAGTTAGAAGATATGGCAATGTTTGTTAGAGTGGTAGATGCAGGCAGTATTACCAAGGCTGCAGACCAACTGAATATTGCTAAGTCTGCAGTAAGCCGCCGCTTAAAGGAGTTGGAAACACGATTAAACAGCCAGTTAATCAGTCGTACTACCCGTAACTCAACACTAACAGAAGCGGGTCAAAAATATTATCATGAAGCCTGTAGTATTGTTAGTGAAGTGGATTTGTTAAATGAACAAATTAGTGGCGTGACGTCTTACATAAATGGCACAATGCGCTTGACTGCGCCTTTATCTTTTGGACTAATGCACTTAGATGAAATCATTCATAACTTTGCACTACAACATCCCAAGTTAAGCTTTGAACTCGACTTCTCTGATAGGCATATTGACTTAGTAGAGGAAGGCTATGAGATGGCGATCCGTATTGGCGAGCTTAAAGATTCGTCCTATCAAGCCAAGCGATTAACTGTGATTCGGCGTATACTTTGTGCCAGTCCTGAATACCTTAAACAAGCTGGCACGCCAGACAGTATAGAAGCGCTAAAACACCATTCCTTTTTACAATATGGATTAAAAGGTAAACAAGGCGAGTTAGAGGTTATAGACCCTTCAGGTCAACGGCATAGGGTTGATACCACCTCGCGCATTAAAGCCAATAACGGTAATTTCATCCTTGATATGGCGATAAAAGGCCATGGCATTGCCTTTACTCCAACCTTTATCGCTTATCAAAGTTTGGCAAAAGGTGAGCTGATTCCGATTATGCAAGACTATCAGTTTCCTACCTTAAATGCGTATGCAGTTTATCCAAAAAATAGATTTTTATCCCAGCGCTGCCGACTATTGATAGATTATATTATTGAGCAAATTGGGGATGAGCCATACTGGGATAATATTTAATACTGTTGCTAAAGCCATATTTTATGAGATGCAATAAAAAAATAGCCTATCGACAAATCAATAGGCTATTCATATTATTGATGTTATTACTAGATTTATAAAACCAAATGTTTCAGTAGCTATTTGATTAACGAGTCATTTATGTCTTTGATATCATGTAATATTTCTATAATCTCAGCTTGAGTAAAGTATTTTGGTACTGAGTAAGTATCTCTTACTTCAATTGCCGCTGCTTTGGCAATTTTTTTGAAGTCCGCTTCATTGATGCCTTTTACAGAACGATCAATATTCGTCTCTTCTATTAAAGATATTACTTGCGCGATTAAATGATCTGCTAAATTACCGTCATCTGCTTTAGTTTGTGCGCTTTGTAACACGCCAGCCTTCTTGGCTAAAGTTGCCAATCTGTGCTGACATACGTCACGGTTGGCATCCAAGATATGTGGTAGAACAATGGCATTAGCGCGACCATGAGGAATACCATAAAAAGCCCCTAACTGATGAGCTATAGCGTGCACATATCCCAAACCAGCTTTGTTAAAAGAAATACCACCATAGTGGGCAGCAATACCCATTTCTTGACGAGCTTTTAAGTTTTCGCCATCTTTATAGGCCACAGGTAAATACTGGAATACGGTACGAGTAGCAGAAGCTGCGTAATAATCGGTTTCACTGGTGGCATTAACGCTCATCCAAGCCTCTAGCGCATGGGTTAGAACATCAATACCTGTATCAGCGGTAATGTGCGGTGGCATACCTTTCATGATAACTGGATCAATGGCAGCAGCTAACGGCACCATTCTTGGGTCAATAGATAAAGATTTTTGGTGAGTTTTATCATCCGAAACCACTGCACCTAATGTGGCCTCAGAGCCAGTACCTGCTGTGGTTGGAATACAATAAAGCGGCATAATTTTTGACGCTTTAAGTAGTCCCATTAATTTTTTTGGTTTGCGTTTGGTCGCCTGACTTATGGCAATAATTTTTGACGCATCAATCACCGATCCGCCGCCCAAAGCCAAGATAGCATCGCAGTTATTATCAACAGACTGCTTAATACCTTCCTCTACTACACTAAAAGTAGGGTCAGGGGTAATGCCATCATAAAGATGAAAACCTATGCCTTTTTGCTGTAGATAATCTGTGACTTTATTAGGAATACCTAGTTTGTTAAGCACAGCGTCGGTCACGATTAAGATTTTGGTCGCCCCTTCATTAATCATCATATCGCACAGCTCAAAACAAGACTGTTCACCAATGAATAGTTGAGGTCTAGGAATAGGAACAACCAACGCAAAAGCATGTAAAGCTTTGGCACGAGTTTTAGCGACAGCTAAATAGCTGGCATGGTTGAATTTGGTGGGCGTAAGAGATTGAAAAGTGGCAACTGCCTTAGTGACTGGTATAGTAATGGGCATAGTAATGGGCATAGTAAAGCGCATAGTACCGAGAAAATTAACTGGCATAAAAAAATCCTTTTTAATATTGCTAGATTAAGATTAGTAACAGTATAGATATAGTAAATAGGTTGCAAGCATTAAGAGACTTAAGGATAGACAAAAGGCTATGACTATAAGCTCTAACTTTAACGCAGCAAAAGGCTAAACCTGTTGTAAAAACCAAGAGGTTACATACTGCCAGCAACTATTTTGCCACTATATCAACTAGATAGGAAGAGAAATGAGCACAGAGATAAAAATAAGATTGGCGGTGAAGGAGGGATTCGAACCCTCGATACGCTATTAACGTATACACACTTTCCAGGCGTGCGCTTTCGACCACTCAGCCACTTCACCGTTTTGAAGCCGTATAGTATACCTAAAGGTTATCCACTTGTCATCTTTAGTGGATTTAATTTACTAGTCGTCAGTGTGCTATTTATTATTAATACAAGTTATTGACGTCATCAGTTGCCGTTTATCGATTTTAAATGCTTTACAGTAGATATGACCGTTGATAGCATAGCTAACTTTTATAGATATTCGCTTAAGTGGGTTATGAGATATCTAAAGTGCAAATACTAGAGTTAATTAAAGGCGATAAAAGTGGTAAATAATAGCAGTCAACAACGAATAAAAGTATGGTCTAATTTCACAGTATTAAGGTTACTTAGCCAAATAACACAATATAGCGCAGCATTAAATCTCAAATTTCTCAATACGATTCAAGTTTTTTTAAAATTAATGGCAGTGTGCTTAACAGTGGTTTTTACTAGCGCCACATGGGCATCCGATTTTAAGGATTGTGGGCAAAACTTTTATAAAGCCAAAGCGCCGGATTATTTAGATGAAAAGATGCTTAATAAAAGCGTACCCTTATGCTTTAATGGATTTGCAACTTTATATTCAGGGTTATCTAGAACCCCCTTATGGTCAGCGGAGCATTTGACTCGCAATAGGTTAGATCAAGCGGATACCATTCCGCGAGAAGACAGCTTTCATAGTGAAAGTCGTTTGCCGAGCAATATGCAGGCCCAACTCTCCGATTACAAAGGGACAGGCTATGATCGTGGTCACTTAGCGCCTAATGCGGATATGGCAAATATTAATCAACAATATGACAGCTTTAGTCTGGCCAATATAGTCCCTCAAGCTCCAGAAAATAACCGCTACCTGTGGCGCAACATAGAATCAGTAACCCGCTATTTAACCAAAAAATATGGTGAAATCTATGTCATTACTGGCGTGACATTTAAAGGCAATAAGCTGACCCAATTAAATAATCGGGTGCTAATACCAACCCATATGTTTAAAGCCATTTATATCCCTAAAACTGGTGAAGCTGGCGTGTATTATGCCCCCAATGATGATACTAAACGTGTTGAGATTATTAGTGTTGACGAGTTAGCTTTGCGTACCAACATTGATGTGTTTCCTACTATTAATTCAAAAGCTAAATCTAAAGCCATGGCTTTGTCTTCAAATGTTGGTGATATACCAGAAAAAAATACACCGAAAAATCAAACTAGTGATGAGCCCTTATGGTACTCAATATTAATAGAGATTTTACGGTGGCTAGTGAATACTTTCCTTTCTAAATAAACCTTTATCAACCAATAGGTTTTAAATAAACAATGCTTAAACGAACAATGCTTAAACGAACAATGTTTACAAGGATAGCTTTTAATCCTAGTAGATATAGATTGTGAGATAACTTTTGAATAGCTGTCTTTTAAACATCGCAATGTTCTTAATATCTAATATACATTTATAAACTAAACTGGTTATTAGAATAAGCCTCTGAATAGGTTAAACTGACTGTTAATAAAAACGCGAAGGAGTCATATGATATGAGCGATTATACTGAAAATGTTGTGCCAGATGTGCCAAAGGAAAACTCAGATTTTCAAGACTTTAGTTTTATACCGTATGATAATGACCATCAAAGTTTGCAAATAGGCGATCTTACCTTTGAAAACCAGACCGATAAGATTATCGTATATGGCGATATAGAAATTAGTAAGAATCAGCAGGGGTTAGATAAGGCTTTGAAGTTAAAAAAACTGTTTGACCTTATGGTTGTAAAACTTGAAGAGGCCAAACAAGCCGATGAGTTTATCGAAACTACGAGTAAACAAGGATTATTGAGAGAACAGAATCAATCTAGCAAGGAAGTAGAGAATCCGTTTTCATAATTATTACCTTTTAAAAATAAAGTGGTAATAATTTATTGATTTAAAACTTTTTTTTTATTTTTAAAGCGTTATAATAAACCATACCTTTTTAGGTAGTTAAATAAATAAAAAATATCTTGACCAGTGTAAAAACTGTGTCTAATATACCTCAACCAACAAGTCAGAATTAGTAACTAATCGTTTCAGATTTGATTTTTAAGTCAATTATGTTGCTATTAAAACTAACTTTTAACAATTTTCGAAAGGAATCGTAATATGAAGTTATTCAATCAATCAATTCTAGCACTTTCAGCTCTAGGTATTGCCACAATTGCTATGGCAGCAGATCCACTAGCCAATACCACATGGCAAACTTACGACAACGGCGAGCCAAAAGCCATTGTTAAAATCACTGAATCAGGTGGTGTTTTAACTGGCAAAATCATCTCTACGTCACGTCCAGAAGGTCAAAAGTTTGTCGGTCGTACGATTATGGCAGGTCTTAAAGCTGACGGTGGTGGTAAATATAGTGGTGGTAAAATTACTGATCCACAAAATAACAAGACTTATCGTCTAACTGCTGAGTTAAACGGTAGTGACTTAAATTTGAAAGGTCATTTAGGTCCATTCTCACGCAGTCAAGTATGGAAAAAGAAATAATTTAGGTCGTTAATTGACTTAATATTATTTTATACCAATTAAACTAGTAAGTAATAAAGCCAGATATTTTATCTGGCTTTTTTAATGCACAAATTATTAGTTTACTATTTATCTTACCGCTCTTTGTTTGCTTATCTAACGTACTTGGAAGCTATTTGATTCCCCAGTGTATGGTGTGATGCTGCCATCCCAGCCATTTTTCCAATCACCTTGATGTACAATACGATAGGTGCCCGGGGCAGTATCTTGCCCTATACGCCAATCTATAGTAATTTTGCTATAAGCCAGTTTTTCACGTTGCCAGCTATAGGTGGTATCGAAGTCGCTGTCCTTTTTATAGTCGATCCAGCTACCATGATTTAGCTGTTGTACTATTAGAAAGCTATCCTCGGTTCTAAGATTGTTCTTAGGATGCGCCCCTCTAAAAACAACACTTACTGTATTGCCTTTGCTATAGCTTGGATTAGGCTGCTGTAGTACTTCTCCCCACTGCTGGTTAACCGGCTTATCATCAAAGGATACACCTGGTCGTTCAGCAAAGCTTTTATGTGATCTGTCAGGCGGGGCTATCTCATTACGTATAGGTTTACCTTCACGCATTGCTTGAGCTAATTGGACATATTGTTGCAGATACGCATTGGCCTGATAAGGTCCAAATTCAGTTGAAGCCCCTTCATAATGCTGCTTGGCATATTCCGCTCGGGTAGTTATATATCCGCTGTAATTGTTAGCTAAACCGGCGATAACTAAAGTGTTCACGCCTGTAGGGGCTAATTGGTTACTAACTGCTTGACGCAAATGTCGACCCACCATAGTGGTTGGTTCTCCAGGTATAGCGATGAGGGCAAGGTTGCCGATACGCATTAGTTGCACCGGCTGCTCATTATTCACCCAGCCCCAAGAACCGGTAGGCAGCAATACCGGCTTTTCGGCTTGACACTTATCTTGATTACCAGTAGATACTATACCAAACGCACTTCGAGTCGCCGTCCCTAACACAGAAGTATCCACTTTGTTCAAGCTGTCAGTCAAACGCAAGCTATCTCGAGTCATTCCCTCATAAATACCGGTAATATTAGAAGGTCCATTCTCAGCACCTGCCGCAAAAGAGTAGCCACGGGCAGGGGCACAAAGTTTTTGTGGTCCTGCCCCTTGAGTGTATTGCGCTTCAACCTCATAACCTTGTAAATCTACCCAACGCGCTCGAGTATCTATAGAACCTGTGACAGGTTGACCTTTATCCCATAAATCAATAGCCTTATTTAATTGCAGCGAACCGTCACGAATTACATTTTGCCATTCATTTCTACTACCTTCAAAGCCAGGCGCTGAATAGGCATTACCGCCACTTGCCACTACATCACCTTCATCTGTGTTGGCAAAAGCGGCCACAAAATTAGAGTTATTTTCTTGCTTAACTTTGGCTTCTATTCCTAATTGTGCATAACCTTTATTATCCGCGCTTAAATGAGTAAATTTATTGCTAAAGCTAGTCGGGTGTATCGCAAACCAATTAATAAGCCCCAATGGGCTATCATCTGCTTTATTAAGGCGTAATTGAGTCATAACTTCATTGACAGTGCTGTCAGAGTCTTTGGCATCTGGATTGGCGTAATAAGCAGGCAAAGAGCGGTTGCGGGTGGCTTGTACCAATTTGCCTTGGGCTAGGCTTAATTTGCCCGGCGTCAAACTGTTGTGTGCCTGCTTAATTGAACGCACAATCCCGTCAACTATGGCTTCAAAGGTTTGTTGGCTATAGCCTGCTAGCGTGTCATCTTGGCTTGCAATTTGATATAATTTTTGATGAGAAAAGCCGCCATTACCCACATGGGTATGGGTCGCCGTTAGCATTACATTGTCTTCTCTATACAGGGCTCCATATTCTGTATGTAATCTTTTGATCACCTCAAGCTTTACTGAAGTGAACATGGCTCCCAAATCTGTTGAGACATAGACAACTCGCTTGGACTCAGGGTTATCGACTTCGGCAATTATAAAAGCGCGCGAGTAAAGTCTGTCATTAAGACCGGTCACCATTTGCTTGGCAGCATAGCCAAACATACCCGTTTCTGCTGCCGGTCCTGTAATATCTGCTTTACCCACGCCTACTAAATAGTTTGATTCTGTGGATTTAGCAGAGCTAACTGCTTGTGATGTAGGCATTTCTTTGAGAGCAGAGACATTATGACAAGCCACTGAATTCAAGGCTAAAGTAGCGGTACAAAGTGAGGTAAGTAACATATAAAAAGTCCACCATAGCTAGAATGAGGCCATAACAATTTGCTTAGGGGCAGCATGTAGGGTTTAATTTAACTATGGCATAGCTGATAGTAAAGGTATACATTGCCCTTGTTAAAGCCCTCAGAGCAGTATGGTCAGCTTTATTAAGGTTACGATTTAACTTAGATTTATGACGTACTGACTGTTTGGTAATTAGTATTTGATAAATACAATCATTAGGTAAATACAATGCTCTCAAATGAATCGGATATTTGTCCTTGTCGGATTAACCCTAATGCTGCACTGTCCTCCAAAAGCATCAATAGTGACAAGGGTGCTTTTAGCTATAGTGAGTGTTGTCAGCCTTTACATCTAGGTAGCAAGGTTGCTGACACTAGTGAGGCGTTGATGCGTTCTCGTTATGCAGCCTTTGTGAAGGTATTGCCTGATTATATTTTAAAAACCACATTGCCCGCCCAACAAGCGTATTTGGACAAACAAGCCATTATAGAATGGGCAGAGCAAACCCACTGGTCAGGACTAACGATCGTTTATCATAATCCAAAAGTCAGCAAGCGCCATGCTCAAGTTGAATTTAAAGCTTACTATCATGACCAACAATTTGGCAGTCCACGATTGTCTGCTCATCATGAAGTGTCTACTTTTGTGGCTGTTAAGGATCGAAAGCTTTGGTCAACAGAGCAAAGTAGTCAGCACCATTGGTATTTTTTAGACCCCACTACTGCGCTCAACCTAAGTCAAAAACAACCCTGTATATGTGGTTCAGGAGAGAAGTTCAAACGCTGCTGTGGTCAGTTTGTTTAACTTATTTGACCTTCCTTTTATGTGCTTTAACTTTAATGTGCTTTAAAAGTTTATCTGCTTTAACGTATCGTCTGAATTAACCTTGTATCTGCTCAATGTAGAGCAAACTAAACAGTTATTACATACTTGCGCCAACTTCTTTAGCAATAGCGATTCCCTCTTCAATGGTCAAATATTTGCGTAAACTTGGCGTGTCTCTAAACTCAATATCGCCTTCACGAAATACCAAGCATTCATTCACCGCCAGTTGTTGCCATGCTTCGTTTTCTGTCAAAGGTACTGTAACGATAATAGTAACCTTATCTTTGTCAGTGGTAACGTCACCAAAGTTTATAGACAAATCATCATCGGCAAGTTTAGCCTCCCCAAAGGGCGCTTTACGGGTTAAATAAAATAGCAACGAGTTAGCATAAGCCAGCTGCCAATCTCCGTTAGATAATAAACAATTAAATAAGCCGTTAGCAGCTAAATAGCGACATTGAGAAGTAAGAAACTTAAACAACTCTTGGTCTGAGGGACGCAGCTTATAAGTTGATTTCAAACGATTGATCAAATAACAAAAAGCTGTTTCTGAATCTGTGCTACCTACCGGACGGCAATACTCACTGTTGCCATTGTCTTGTAAGCGTTGACAACGTTTTATAAATCCCTCGTTCATCTGTCCATTATGAGCAAACACCCATTGTTCGCCCCAAACTTCACGGACAAAGGGATGAGTGTTAGCTAGACAATTAGTGCCTTGCGTGGCTTTACGAATATGGGCCACTACATTTAACGCTTTAATCGGATAATTTTTAATCAACTCGGCAACGGGGGAGCGGAAACTTGGTTTATCATCATGAAAAACCCTAAGTCCTCTACCTCGATTTTGAGCAGCAGTTTTATCTGAGGTCTCACAAGCACTAGGCTCAAAAAAAGCAATGCCAAAACCATCGCTATGATGATCTGTATTGCCACCACGATTATGAAATCCGGTAAAACTAAAGCCAATATCTGTTGGCGTGTTGGCATTCATACCTAATAATTGACACATCTATACGTTACCGCCTCTATTTATTATTAATATCTATTTCATCAGAAGCTAGGTCCGTCCCTTGACTGACATCTATATTGTCTAAGATTCGTTTCGCTTGAGCAAAGTCTTGTTGTTGAACCCAAAGAACGGCTCCAGAATTCATACCCGGTATGGCGCTTAAAGCTTGTAACGACACTTTTATGTCATTGTTATTAAGTAGATTTGCGTGAAGTTCAGCTTGTAGATTTGTGTCGTAGCTGGCTAGCTTATACCATTCATCAACTTGATTGCTCATAGCATTTCCTTAGGTTAATGACTTTACGGGTTATTTAACATCCGTTCTCGAATACGGCATGTTTCACGTGAAACATTGTTAGGCATGGTTAAGTATTATTAAGCCTTATTAGGCATCACCAAATCCTGATGACCAGTTAATTTGTCCAATGGGATAAGCGTCAATGTTAAACCCATTTGGATAGTCTTGAAACCCGGGTTTAGTCATCAATTGTTCAATGATTTCTTGCGCCTCATCTTTAGTAGCAAAAACCCCTATAAGTTTGTAATTTTCAATATGATTGTTGATATTGTTATCCTTATAGCGAGCGTGCTCTAAGACATATACAATTTGCTGATTATGAAGTAGCTTTTCTACTTCTGCCCAATGATAAGCTGCCAAGCGCTTCATTAAATCCGGATTTTTCACCATAATACTATCACCGGTACGGCCTTGCTCACGATTATAATAAATGACATTTAGTCTCAGTAACCAGAACGTCGTTGCTGCCATGGCTAGCATAGTAGGGAGCGCTTGTTGCTCAGCTTTAGTCAAAGTACGTTTACTTTGGTAACCTCTTAAAAAGGACTGCATTTTTTCAGTATTGAAATTGACCGATTCCCCGTCATTGGCATCTCCCCAAGTGGTACAAAAGTCATTAATAGTAATGGCAATATCCATTACATAATGTTCCACACTGACCTCGGTAAAATCGAGTAAGCCGGTTAATTCCTCATTGCTATTCTGTAAATCCCACAAGGTATTATCAGCAAACAAGTCCAAATGGCACAACCCTTTTGGCAATATATCGAGAGGTAATTGCTCGTACCCATGCCAAATATCAGCCATTAGTTTTGCTTCATCTGCTGGCATAAATTGAATTTCACGATCACGGACCTTGTCCCAGGGGTATAAAGGCACGCCGTAATCTTCGGCAGGGATTAAGCTTTGAAGCACATTATGTAAAGTGGCTAAAGCTTGGCCCATACTATGGCACATAGCTGGCGAAATTTGTTTTGGATGTTCGCCTGATAGACAAGGCACTAAAGTAATGGCTTTGTTATCATAATTAATTACATAGGGGGAAGAACCTTCAGTCATAGCGTCCACTTTAGGCAGGGGGGCGGCAACGGGCAGCGTGTCTTTTAGACGGTTTAAAATAGTGGCCATTTTAGCAATGTCTTCAGGGGGGCGTTCTTCAAATAAAGTGAATACATAAGAGTAACTGCCTTCTTCATCCTCTTTGGTCTGGATAAACCAATTAGAATTTTTGATGCCTTGAGTAATGGGGATTGCCTTTACAAAAGAAACGCCAAACATTTGACAAAAATCGGCGAATTGGTCATCTGAAAGGTGAGTATAAACAGACATGTGGCTCTCTTAATAAGTTAGGGTTAAAAATGAAACAGGCGTAAGATTAAAGATTAACACTATAAACAGTCAAAAATTAATAGGAATTAGGACTATAGAGTAGATTAACTATACTCTCATTATACTTAAAAGCTGACAAGAGGCATCTATAAAACTTGAGCAGTGGACAATAGAACTAAAGGTGTTAGCAAATACAAGATACAACTATAAGATACAAATGTTAGATACAAATGTTAGATACTGTGGGAACAACGGCGAATTTGCTATTAAGCGAATAAGATTACGTTTAACATTAGCACAATATAAAAGGTTAATTTTGCTAAAATGCAAAAGTTTAAACGACTTGAGCAAGCTTATAACCTTACAACCTTACAACCTTACAAGCTTATAACCTTATAACCTTACAACCTTACAACCTTATAACCAATAATATCGAATCGGTAGCAAAAAAAGGATCAACAGAATGTTAGCAAAGCGAATAATTCCCTGTTTGGACGTAGACAATGGACGAGTGGTAAAAGGGGTGCAATTTGTAGATATTAAAGATGCTGGGGATCCGGTAGAAGTGGCTCGTCGCTACAACGAACAAGGCGCCGATGAAATTACTTTTTTGGATATTACGGCGACTCATCATGGACGTGATACCACCTATGAGATGGTGGAGCGTATTGCCGAAACAGTTTTTGTGCCTTTAACTGTGGGCGGCGGTGTACGTAAAATTGAAGACATTCGCAATTTGCTTAATGCAGGCGCTGATAAAGTAGCTATCAATTCAGCAGCGGTATTTACCCCAGAGTTTGTCGGAGAAGCGGCGGCTAAGTTTGGCAGTCAGTGTATAGTGGTGGCTATTGATGCTAAGCGTGTTGAAGATGTTGATGGTCAACCAAGATGGGAGATCTTTACCCACGGGGGTCGTAAGCCAACAGGTATTGATGCAGTGGCTTGGGCAGCTAAAATGGCACAATTGGGTGCCGGCGAGTTATTGGTGACTTCAATGGATGGAGATGGCACAAAAAAAGGCTATGATTTACAACTAATGAAAGCGATTACCAGTAGCGTAAATATTCCCGTCATTGCGTCAGGTGGAGTAGGCAATTTACAACATTTAGCCGATGGCGTCATAGAAGGGGGCGCTGATGCGGTTCTTGCTGCCAGCATTTTCCATTTTGGTGAGTATAGCATTGCCGAAGCTAAGCAATTTATGGCAAACCAAGGCATCGAAATGCGCTTATAAGCATTTTCGATAAAGCGGTAAATAGTTATAGGATTGTTTAGGATTACTGCTGAAAGGCTGTTTTAGTTTTTTGACTATTAACGCAATTATTAACAATGATTGGTGCTAAAACCGCCTTTAAAAAATGTTATCATAGCGGTGATTTTATTTCATCATTAAGATTAGGATGTGGTCATGCAAGATTTACGAAAACAACGAGAAGCCATTACTCATATTGAAGGTAATTTATACCAAAATCAAGACGCTCGAATCGGCATCGTAGTGGGTCGTTTCAATGCGTTTGTAGTAGAATCCCTAGTAGACGGTGCCATTGATGCTTTATTACGTCATGGTGTATCAGGCGAAAATATCAGTGTGATTCGAGTGCCCGGTGCGTTTGAATTGCCATTGACTGCGCAGCGTGCTGCAGAATCAGATCGTTTTGATGCTGTTGTCGCATTAGGGGCAGTGATCCGTGGTAGCACCCCACATTTTGATGTGGTAGCTAATAGTTCAGCCAGTGGTCTAGCCAGCGTTTCTATGGATTATAACATTCCTGTTATCAACGGTATCTTAACTACAGATACCATTGAACAAGCTATTGAGCGTTCAGGCACTAAAGCGGGCAATAAAGGCGCGGAAGCTGCTATGGTGGCTCTTGAGATGATTGCTGTATTGTCCCAGCTAGATGTTGATTATGATGAGTTAGATGCAGACTAGTCATTAAATCAAGGCTTACAGTTCGTTATTCGCGTAACTGCAAAGCCTTTATAATGTTTAAACCAATAGTTGCTGTGACCAAGATCACGGCAGCTTCAATCATAATATATTTTTAGTTTATAACCCATAGTAATGTCAAAGCTCGCTCTTTGATGATAGGTATTTATATACATGAGCAATCAAAATCCGGCAAAAACTGAAGACAACCAACTAACTGGGCAACAATTAAATGACCAGTTTGATATTAATGAAACTACCTATAAAACTAGCCATAGTGCCGTTCGTAAGGCACGTCGTTTTGCGTTACAAGGGCTGTACGAATGGTTGATGACGGATCATCGCTTCGAACAAACCGGCAAGGGGGATTGGAAAGCCAATCCTCCCCACGATATTGCGGCGCGCACTCGTGCTAACAATGCTATGCATACCGTACATCTGGGTTATTATCACACTATGATGCGTGAAATTCCTGAGCAAATAGACGATTTAGAGGCATTAATTACTCAGCATTTAGATCGTCAGATTAGCCAAATCGATATGGTAGAGCATGCGGTACTGTTAATTGGGGCTTACGAGTTAAAACATAGCTTGCACATTCCATATAAAGTTGTGCTTGATGAAGCGATGAAACTTAATACCCATTTTGGTGCCACAGATGCCCATAAACTGATTAATGCAGTAATGGATAAGCTAGCTGTAGAGCTACGTTCTGTCGAAGTAGAAGCAGACAGCGGTACTGGCTATAAGCAGAAAAAACAACAACAAAAAGCCGATCAGCAAAAAAGAGAGCAAGTTGAAGAAGAAATGGCGGTTAAAGAGCTTAGCGCTAAAGAGTCTGCAACAGAAAATAATGAAACGGTTGAAGTATCACAAGAAGAAGCACAAAAACCTCGTCAACCAAAACCAAGAATTAGCCTTAAACCAAAAGAATAGTTGAATCCATATTCGAACTGATGGTTGAGCTTTAAGATGGGCTATCTATTAACTTTGATAGATAGCCCTTTGCTTGTTAAGCATTGTATTATAAGTTACTGACAACCTATAGAGCATAGCCCTGATAGAGCATAGCCATTTCCACCTTTAGGATGAAGCGTGATGACTGAATTTGAGCTTATTTACCGTTATTTTAAAGCGCAACATTCGCAGCGTTCGGAGTCACAATCTACCACTATTGTAAAAGATGTAGGTGATGATGCTGCGGTGATAGACATTACCTCACCTACTAAATGGGTAACCTGTGTCGATACGCTAATTCAAGGCCGTCATTTTAGTGAAGATTGGCAACAAGTTTCTGAACTGGCCTTTGCCATTGGATATAAAGCGGTGGCAGTGAATATCTCTGACCTAGCTGCTATGGGGGCTAAGCCACACAGTATCTTGTTAGCACTGGCCTTACCACAGCGTTTGGCTAATGAGTTTTGGTTAGAGCAGTTTGCTAAAGGTCTGTTTCATGCTTGCACTCAGTTTGGGGTCAGGCTTATTGGCGGTGATACCACGCGCAATGATAAATTAGTGCTTAGCATCACTGCCAATGGTGTAATGCCTATCGATACCGACCCTATCTATCGTAACGGTGCCAAAGTAGGCGATAAGGTCTACGTCTCTGGCACTATAGGCGATGCCAGTTATGCGTTGTATCATCCAGACACTGAGGTTGGTGTACAATTGGCCAATCGTCTACACATGCCAACGCCGCGCATAACACTCGGTCAAAAATTGGCCAATAATAAGATAGCAACTGCAATGATGGATGTGTCTGATGGTTTGGTACAGGACTTAGGTCATATTTGTCAACAAAGTAAAGTGGCGGTACGCTTAGACTTAGAGAAGCTACCAACCAGTCAACCATTAAAAACTGTTGATTTGGCTGAAAGATTACGTTGCCAGCTGACAGGCGGTGATGACTATGAATTAATATTTACCGTACCTGCTAATGTGAGTTTATCTCAGGAGTTTTTATCATCCATGTCTACTGAGGTAACTTATATAGGGGAAGTTATTGAGTTAAGCCATATAACCCCTGATGAGGGACAGTCTTTTTCAGTTCATCTGTCTTATCAGGGATCTGCTGTTACTACACAAGATCCATTTCCTTTTGATGACTTTCCCAACTTAAAGGGCTATCAACACTTTGTTGATTGAGTTAAAGATGATAAACCGATGAACGTTAAAGTGTACTTAGTTGACCTATATGTAAGTAAGTATGGATAGATAAATAGATAGATAGATAGATAGAGAGCTATAACCTAGCTAAATGATTACTAGGATGTCATTATGTCAGTAGATTCTAATATGAATCACAAGCCAGATATTAGTAAGGCCAATACTTGCCCGCCCTTACCCATAGGGGCGAGTTTGTTAGATAAAGTGGTGTATTGGTTGGGTATCGGGCTGGGCAGTGGATTGCCAAAACGTGCACCAGGGACTTGGGGCACTTTGGGTGGGCTTATAATTGCTATACCTTTATTACAATTGGATTTTCTAGCTTTTTTTATGATAACCATGCTAGCAAGCATTATAGGTATTTGGATATGTGATAGAACCTCAATACTGATGCAAGTACATGATGACCCGCATATTGTTTGGGATGAGTGGGCAGGGATGTGGATTAGTCTTTTACCGCTGTCTTTTATTTTAACCTATGTCCCGCAGTATCTGACCCTTGGCTACTATTGGTTAGCAATCATTTTGTCATTTATCTTGTTTAGATTTTTTGATATTGCTAAGCCTAATCCTATTAGATGGGCAGATTCAAAGGTACGCGGTGGTTTAGGCATCATGTTAGATGACATTTTGGCTGGTATTATGTCAATGGTAGCTTGGGTTATGATTGTTGCCAGTATTTTGTCATTTTATCCTAACATTTATAGTGCATAAGTAATCGAACAGAAATATATTATAATACCAACTTTCCATAACATTCATAA
>NZ_JAGLBC010000186.1 GCF_018260395.1 Psychrobacter sp. | reverse complement strand
AAAAATATTGAAGCAAGAACCACAATTGAACTAATTATCCATAATTCTTTAGATTCAGTTTTATCAAACACATCTTTATTAAGGGCATATGCTAAATAATAAAAAGTACCGATGCCTCGTATTCCTAAACCAGCTATAGCCAAACGCTGATTGGTATGTAAGTTAAGACCTGAGAGTCCAATCCAGCCTGTTATAGGTCTTACTAATACCAAAGCAATTATACTAACTGCATACACTTGCCATGTTAATTCAACACCAGAGCCTAACCCTTGGCCTAGTGCCATGCCAAAAAACACTAGCACCAATGACATTAATAGGCCTTCTGATTGCTCTGCAAAATCATGCAGCTCTTCATGGTAGTCATGACCATGCTCGGTACGTCTAAAGACATATGCGGCAACGAAAACAGCAATAAAACCATATCCGTGAATAAATTCAGAAAGCCCATATGCTATAAGTGTCAAGGCTATAACCAAATAGCCTTGTGACATGGTGGTTTCTCTGGTATCTTTTGAAAATACGATTCTACCAATCAATTTACCGACTATTACTCCTACAAGAATACCCGATACTATACGCCAAGCTACATCTATAGTTAACCAATCAAACAATAAGCTTGCGGTAAATGTATTAGCGGTTCCAAAATGTTCTGCAACCTTAATGGCAAGATAAACGAATGGAAAGGCGAGTCCATCATTGAGTCCCGCCTCCGAGGTTAACGCAAAGCGAGTAACATCTTCTTTTCCAGTATTAGGAGGTCCTACCTGTACACTTGAGGCCAAAACGGGATCGGTAGGCGCTAATACCGCACCAAGGAGAATGGACGCACCAAGACTTAAGCTAAATACATAGTAGCCTAAAAATGCCATGACTGCGATGCACAATGGCATAGTAACTAATAATAATCGAAAGGTTGGACGCCATATATGGTATTTAAAAGGGCTATCAAGCTTAATACCGGCACCAACCAAAGAAATTAAAACCACTAACTCAGTTAACTTTTCGACACTAGTACCGTTTTCAATAGGGTTTAAAAAAGGGAAACTTGTCCAAAAATAACCCATAGCTAAGCCAAAGGTAACTTGGAGCATGGGTAATGATATAGGTATGCGTTTTAGAAAATAAGGTGAAAAACCGCCCAGCAAAAAAGCAATGCCGCACAACAATAAAAAATTGTTATAGTTCTCTATCATGATGCTCTAATTACCTAAGGTTAGTTACCGAAAAAGAAATTATTAGTTTATTAGTTTATGACTAAAATAATAAAAGGTTTCAAATAATGAACGAAAACAAAAACTAAAAATATTATCATTTGGTTACAGCTAAATATTTAAAGTATTTTTTTAGTACAGTTCAGCCATCGGTTCTTTCACATATACTAAATAAAAATCACATGCTTAATAACTTGCTAATATTGCTCTAAACTAATGCTGTAAGTTTTAAAGAATATTGAAAGATAGTGAAAAAAACGAAATTATCATACATAAAAAAGCCAGCCTAAGCTGACTTTTAAAAGTTAAAAAAACTAATGGTTAGCGTTCTATTTGGCTGACATCACGTACAGCGCCAGTATCGGCACTAGTGGTCATAGCAGCGTAAGCACGTAGCGCTTGACTAACATGACGTTCACGATTTACCGGTTTCCAAGCCATGCTACCACGAGCTTCCATTTCATCTCTACGTTTTACCATTTCCTCATTAGAGATTTCAAGGTTGATACTACGGTTAGGGATATCAATATGGATAGTATCGCCATCTTCTACTAGACCAATTGCGCCACCCTCTGCAGCCTCTGGGCTAGCATGACCAATAGATAGTCCTGAAGTACCGCCAGAGAATCGACCATCGGTTAATAGCGCACAGTCTTTACCCAACCCTTTTGATTTAAGATATGAGGTAGGGTATAACATTTCTTGCATACCAGGTCCGCCTTTAGGTCCTTCATAGCGGATGATTACGATATCTTTAGCAACAACTTTATCAGATAAAATAGCATCAACGGCGTCATCTTGGGATTCAAAGACACGAGCTCGACCTGTGAAAGTTAGAATACTATCATCCACTCCAGCAGTTTTTACTACACAGCCTCGCTCTGCAATATTACCAAATAGCACCGCCAAACCACCATCAGTAGAGTAGGCGTTTTCAACAGAGCGAATACACCCTGATTCACGGTTTAGGTCCAAATTTGACCAAGCTTTATTTTGAGAGAAAGCCTGAGTGGTGCGAACACCGCCAGGCGCTGCTATATATAACTCACGAGCCGTTTGATGATTTGGATGATCGGTATTCATGACATCCCACATCTCTATGGCTTCTTGCAACGAGCTGCTATGTACTGTAGGAATATCCGTTGTTAACAAGCCTGCACGGTTTAACTCAGCCAATATAGCAAATACACCTCCTGCCCGGTGTACATCTTCCATGTGATATTTTTGAGTGGCAGGGGCAACTTTTGATAAACAAGGCACACGGCGGCTCAAATGATCTATATCCGCCATTTTAAAGTCAATTTCAGCTTCATAAGCTGCAGCCAATAAATGAAGAATAGTATTGGTAGAGCCACCCATAGCAATGTCCAAGCTCATAGCATTTTCAAAGGCTGCTTTAGTGGCGATAGAGCGAGGTAAAACAGACTCATCACCTTGTTCATAACGGCGCTTAGCCAAGTCCACAATACGACGGCCGGCCTCTAAGAATAATGCTTCACGTTTGGCATGAGTGGCGAGCAGTGAACCATTACCCGGTAAAGACAAACCCAAAGCTTCAGTCAAGCAGTTCATAGAGTTGGCGGTAAACATACCAGAACATGATCCACAGGTTGGACAAGCAGAGCGTTCAATTTCAAGGACATCAGCATCACTAACGTTGTCATCAGCTGCATCGATCATCGCATCTACTAAGTCGAGCTTGCGAATCGTTTTACCTTGCTCGTTTTTGACTATATCTGCGTCTGGAGCATCATCTGAACCATCTGTATTATGACTAATCAAACCTGAGTCTAAATCTGAAACCAATACTTTACCGGCTTCCATTGGGCCACCTGAAACAAAAATGACAGGTATGTTTAGACGCATGGCTGCCATAAGCATACCTGGGGTAATTTTGTCGCAGTTTGATATACACACCAAAGCATCTGCACAATGTGCAATCACCATATACTCAACCGAGTCTGCAATTAAATCTCGGCTTGGTAGTGAATACAGCATTCCACTGTGACCCATAGCAATACCATCATCAACAGCAATGGTATTAAATTCTTTAGCAACACCGCCGACTTTCTCAATCTCTCTTGCTACAAGCTGTCCCATGTCTTTTAGATGTACATGACCGGGTACAAACTGAGTAAAAGAGTTGGCAATGGCAATAATTGGTTTATCAAAATCCCCATCAGTCATACCTGTTGCACGCCATAAGGCACGAGCGCCAGCCATATTACGGCCTGAAGTTGATGTTTTAGATCGGTATTGCATACTTCATCCTTATCATATAAAGAAATTCATTAACTAATGGGTATTGTAACCTATTAACGTGATTTTGGTTAAAGCAATAAATATAGTCTATGTATAAAATATTATTA
>NZ_JAGLBC010000022.1 GCF_018260395.1 Psychrobacter sp. | reverse complement strand
TTGCTATTTTTTTGTCACCTTCTTTTTATCCCAATGTTCAACACACCCTAATATCTTAATCATTAAATAAATTTAAAATAAGTTCTATGTTTAAACCTAAGCTAGTACTTCTAGCGTATTTTGCTTAAGTGATTTTACTTATTGGCGTTCACAATTTACGATATACTCATTACCGTTTGCCCATTTAACACCCATAAGACCACTATCCGCCTTGGTATGCCATTCATAAGTAACATTAGGGTTATCAGAATTCACATATCGTGCGCCTGAGCCAGAAGGTGCAATAGTCATGGTCAAATTTTGATTATTCCAGTTGGCTTTAGGTAAGCTTGCTGTCACTATAGCTTGCTCACCGTCTATTGAATACTTTGGCATCACTGTAGCATTATCTTCACACACAAAACGCTCAGGCGCCATGCGATCATAAGCTTTATTAGTAGAGGTATTAGTGGTCGTTGTATGGGTAGTAGGGTTACTGGCACAAGCAGCTATAAATAGCGTTAATGGTAATACTGTCAATAAGTTTTTCATATAGAACCTCTCATAGTAATCTTTAATTTTGAAGATAATTAGAGTAGCAGTTAACTAATGTAGATAATTATAGAAATAATGAATTAAAGAAATAATGAATTAAAGAAATACAAAAAAATTCAAGCAATTTTAAGCCTACATTTAGATTATAAAATAACTAAACTCTAAAATTCATTTACTGCTATTGTGTCATCGTGCTCGTAATTGATGCATCTTCGACATAAATCATAACTTACCACAATATCTTTAAGCAAATGTGCAGTAAAAAGAGGCTGAACCACAATCTTTTTTGGATTACCCATCAAGCCCCTTAGCAATATAGCAGCTACCTTAAAAAGGACGACTATCCCTTAGTCAAATCAAGATTAGTCAAGGTTACCTTCTCTTTTAATGTATTTTTTAACAATACATATCCTGCGATACCGGAGATAATTGAACCTAAAATAATGCCTAGACGTGGATCGAAACCTTCTGTCACACCACCGAATGCTAGGCCGCTGATAAATAAACTCATAGTAAAGCCCACACCGCAAAGTAGTGATACACCGTATATTTGTTTAAAACTAGTCCCTGTTGGTAGATTGGCCAATCCTACTTTGATAATACCCCAAGTCATCAGCATAATACCAACCTGCTTGCCTATAAATAGACCCGCAGCAATACTAAAGGGCACAGAATGAAGTAGCTGTCCAAAGCCCGCACCTTGTAATGAAATGCCTGCATTGGCAAAGGCAAACAGCGGCAAAATAGCAAAGGCTACTGTACCATGTAAGTCGTGCTCCAAATCTTCTAAAGGCGAATGTTCAGGGTCATCTTTATTAACCATAGGAATAAATAAAGCAAGAATTACACCGGCCAACGTAGCATGAATACCAGACTTTAGCACTGCTATCCACATAATTAATCCGAATATTAAGTAAGGGGTAATAGCAGTCACATTTCGCTTGTTCAAAAAATATAGAAAAGGCAAACACAGGCCGGCAACTGCCAATGACATTAAAGATAAATCGCTGGTATAAAATAGCGCAATAATTAAGATAGCCCCGATGTCATCAAATATAGCGATAGAGACTAAAAATATTTTTAGAGAATTAGGTACTCGATTGCCTAACAAACTGAGAATGCCAATCGCAAATGCAATATCAGTAGCAGCCGGAATTGCCCACCCTGCCATATATTCAGGGTTATTATGATTAAAGGCCACATAAACTAAAGCTGGCGCTATCATCCCTCCAATGGCTGCAGCTGCAGGCAACACTATTTGATTGATATTAGACAGCTCTCCTATAAGTACCTCGCGTTTAAGCTCTAAGCCTACTAAGAAGAAGAAAATCGCCATCAGCCCGTCATTAATCCAGTGGTGAGCATCTTTATCAATAATAAGGTCTCCAATTTGAACCATGACTGGAGCATGAATAAAAGACTCATACCAATGGTGTAACGGAGAATTTGCAACGATCATCGCTGCAATGGCTGCAATGGCTAGAACAATGCCACCTGCAGCCTCATATTCAAAGAATTTTTTTAACTTTTGAAACACCATGCTTCCTCACTTTCTTGCCAATGGGCTGGCACACTCACCCACTAAACTATTAAATTTATACGTGTATTTTGCATTTATGGTAGCAGAAAAGTTACCTTTATCGAGATAAAATTAAAAATCTATCATCATTTCGTTTTATAAAATTTACTATAGATATAGCATAAGTTCGTTTTATAGAGACGTTATACTTAGACTTTAAGTTTTATCCTTTTGTTCTATATTTAAGTTCTATATTTAAGTTAAGTCTACTTATATATTAACCTGCTTTATTTCTATAATTGTAAAAGATATTGTTTTTAAATATATCTGAGTCATTCGCCAATATGCCCATTTCTATCGCCTATATCATTCAATTAAAAATTGACCACATGATATAATTTCGCCTATTTTTTTGACAGACTGGACTATGAATTGACTTTATGTAATTGACTGCTACCAGTCTTATCTGATTAAGTAAATTTTACCTTTAACACTCAATTGGATATCAATTATGGATATCACCTTACCCCTTGAAGTTATTTTAATGTTGACCGCTGTAGCAGCTGTTGCTGGATTTATAGATGCTATTGCAGGGGGCGGCGGTTTACTGACTATACCGGCCATGCTTTTGGCAAATATTCCTCCGATCTTAACCTTAGGTACCAATAAACTTCAAGCAGCGTCTGGTGCGTTAGCGGCTTCTATTACTATGATAAAAAAGGGCGTGGTATGTCCTTCGAAAATTAAGCTTGCCATTACCGGCGCCTTTATTGGTTCAGTCCTCGGTACGATCGCTGTTCAGTTATCGCCGCCTGACATGTTACAAAAGCTCATCCCTTTTGTGATTGCTGCCATTGGCATTTATACTTTGTTTGCTCCGAGTTTAGGAGAGGTAGAAGCAGAGCCTAGAGTATCAGAATCTACTTGGCAAAAAATTGTAGCACCATTAATCGGGTTTTATGATGGCTATGTCGGTCCTGGTACAGGTATGTTTTTTGCTTTGGGTAATGTGGCACTACGAGGAAGTAAAATCATAGCCGCAACTGGAGCTGCTAAAGTATTGAACCTGTCAACCAATATTGCCTCGTTAATTTTCTTTATCATTGGAGGCAATGTGCTATGGAAAGTTGGATTAGCGATGATGGTGGGACAGACTATAGGGGCGTATGCGGGTTCTCATATGGTCGTTAAAGGGGGGAGTAAAATCATTCGACCGGTAATAGTTATGGTCTGCTTAGCAATGGTAACCAAATACGTTATCAGCTAATCCAAATATTTAGCTACCTTATAAACTTTGATAAGCAATTCATTGTCTTTGACTACAGTAAATAAGCTGAATAATAGGCCAATTTAATAATTTCAATTAATAGGTTATAAAAACTTGCCATAACTTTTTATAGCAAAGCATTTCAAGCGCCTATAAAGCATAAAATCTACCCTAAAAAAGTTATCTTTCAAATTTAAGCACCTTTATAGCCTCTGCGGTAAATTGATTTGATTAGTGGTTATTTTATCTAAAAACAATACCGAACAGTAAGCAGATGAATCTATGCTATAGAATGAGGTAGAATAAAGACCTAGTTAACCAATTATAATGACTATAATTATGCTTGAACTACGTCACTTACAAACATTAACCGCATTACGTGCCCATGGGTCATTAGCTGCTGCTGCCGATGAGCTTCATGTGACAGCCTCTGCAGTCTCTCATCAGCTAAAAGAACTTGAAAATTATTACGAGGTTAAACTGGTCAATCGCCGTACCCGCCCTCTAACCTTTACGCCAGCCGGCAATATGGTATTGAAGTTAGCAGACAATATCTTGCCTCAAGTCATTCGAACTAAAACTAATTTAAAAAGACTGGCGCACGGTCAAGCCGGCCGACTTAGATTGGCTTCAGAGTGTCACAGCTGTTTTGATTGGCTAATGCCGATATTGAATCAATTTCGACGCGAGTGGTCTGATGTGGAGCTTGATTTTGCCACAGGCTTTGAGCCTGAGCCCCATCATTTACTAACCGAAGGTGATATAGATCTACTTATTACCACTAGCGACTTAGACTTAGATGGTATCTGTTACCAACCCCTATTTACTTATGAAAGTCGCTTAGTGCTGTCGCCTACACACCCTTTAGCCACTCAGTCTAGCATTTCACCCAACGACTTAGTGGATCAAACTTTAATTGCTTATCCTGTTGAAACTAAGCGACTAGATGTGATTGCCAAATTTATGGCACCAGCCAACGTAAGTTTTGCCAAAATTCGTACCACTGAATTGACAGCAATGCTAATTCAGTTGGTAGCAAGTGAACGAGGCGTGGCTGCCCTGCCAGATTGGGTAGCAGCTGAATATGAGAAAAAAGGATGGGTAGTAACTCGTCCGCTTATATCGAATAGAAATTTATCTGCAACTTTAAATGCTAATGCATCAAATAATGACAACCTGTCGTTAAACCGCCCTCATAATAAACATGGGGTGTTTTGTCAATTGTTTGCTGCCACTCGTGAAAAAAGTCAAGATATAGCTTATATGCAAGGATTTGCTAAGCTGTTGGATGAATTGGTTAAGCCTTAAGCGATTATGGTACCTGTTACAGCAACTGTTTTGGCACCAGATACTGTTATTATGGCACTAGATACTGTTATGACATTGGTAAATTTTGTGACACCAGCTCCTTTTATAACACTTACTACAGTAAGACTCGAGTCAAATAAAAGCCAACAGCTGTGGCTATTAAGGTAAATATAACGTGTACCCCTATTAAACTTAATCCGGCAACTACTTTTCCATCATTTAATAAGCTAAATACTTCACTACTAAAAGTACTAAAGGTGGTTAATCCACCTAGGAAGCCGGTGACCACAAACAATTTAATATTAGGATGCCAGTTTTCGCCTACTTTGAGAAATACCACCATAGCAATGCCAATAAGAAAACCACCTAGTACATTTGCTCCCAAAGTACCTAAAGGAATCCATGAATGTAGGGGGTTAAGTTTAGCCAATAATGCCCGCAAGCATGCGCCTATTGCCGCACCCATTCCTATTGCAAACCACTGCATTCACTGTCCTTATAAAGTTTAATTGAGCTAGCTTAAGTACTTTAAGCCTATAATAAATACTAAAGGCATTCTAAGTCAAAGCCGGTAAATCGCTAATGTTCCATCGTGGCACACAGCTAACGGCCAGATCATCTTCATGACCAGCTTGAAGCCGTTGATATCCTGCATAAGCAATCATTGCTCCATTGTCAGTACAAAGCGCTAAAGGTGCATAATGAACTGTGGCATTGATTTTGGCCAAGTCATTTTCTAAGGTTTGACGTAAATGCAAATTGGCACTAACACCACCAGCAATAACCAGTTGCGACATGCCTGTTTGTTTTAAAGCTTTAACACACTTTTTGACCAAAGTATCTACCATAGCATTTTGGAAACTTGCGGCGATGTTTGCTCGCACTACTGCATCTGAATCTGACCCTGCGGTGTCTTTAATCAAGTTATGTACAGCTGTCTTCATACCGCTAAATGAAAAGTCCAATCCTCGATGTAACATTGGTCTAGGCAAATCATAGGCTTCAGGGTTACCATTCTCTGCCAATCTTGCCACATTTGGTCCACCTGGATAAGGTAGGTCTAGCATTTTAGCTGCTTTATCAAAGCACTCGCCTGCTGCATCATCGATACTCTCACCCAAGATTTGATACTCGCCAATAGCATGAGCGGCTACTAACAATGTATGGCCTCCTGAAACCAATAGCGACACAAAGGGAAACTTAGGCGGGTTATCACCCAATAATGGAGATAGCAAGTGGCCTTCCATATGATGTATACCAATTGCTGGAATGTCCAAGGCATATGCTAAACCTCGACCAAATAGCGCCCCCGTCATCAACGCCCCGATTAGCCCAGGCCCTTTGGTGAAGGCAATAGCATCAATGTCATTTTTGGAAATATCACATTGCGTTAATAGCTCCTCAAATAAAGGCACAAGCTTACGAATATGGTCACGACTGGCAAGCTCAGGAACAACGCCGCCATAAGTTGCATGCAATTCTATTTGAGAATAAAGCACCTGACCTAGCAAACCGCTTTTGCCTTCTGCAAGGCGTTCGCTATCAAAGATGGCCAAGCCTGTTTCATCACATGATGTTTCTAAACCTAGAACTTTCAAGTAGCACCTACTTTAATATAGTTTGACTCTTTTAAAAGATGAGATGTGACAAAAAAATACCGCCACTATGCATACACAATGGCGGTAGTTTATCAGATTATCAAGGAATTTTTCAGCGTATGATAATAAAGACCTAGACTTTACGAACCTCAAATTGATTAGCTAGACTTACCAACCATATAGTCTACAGCGGCATGAACTTGCTCTACTGAGACACCATTCGCCGCTTGTGCAGGCATCTGATTGAAACCTTCTGCTGAATGCTTATATAAAGTCTCTTTACCTTTAGCAATTCGAGGTGCCCAAGCTGTCTTATCTCCAAACTTTGGCGCGTTCAACAGTCCATTTTCATGGCAAAGTTTGCAATGTGCTTCATAAAGCTCTGCACCAGCATTTGCAGATATAGGTGTAGCTGTGGCTTCTGCTTGCGGTGCTTCCGTTGTCGTTGCTTCGACTTCGGCTTTTGGTTGTTCTGTTTCAACTGTTTTTTCAACCGTAACTTCTGGCTCAGTGGTTTCAGTGGCTACGCTTTGATTTGTAGTGGTTTCAGGTGCAGTAGCGGTTTTAGAGTCTTGACCACCGCCACAACCCACTGCCAAACTTAAAGTTAAAGCACTTAGTAAAAGCAATCCAACTCTATGAACAGGGGTCGGTGTTGCAACTTGACTGTCTATGTCATTGTCTATATAACTGTCTAAGTTGCTGCCAAAATTATGGTCTAAGTTATGGTCTAAATTACTGTCTATAACGTCGTTTCTTTTTAGCATAAGAACCCTTATTTTAACTATTGGATTTTAGAGTAAAACATAGTTTAAGTCATAACTTAAGAGCAGTAAGACCGACAGACAACACACCGATATTCAATAAAACCTATATCAATCTATATCTAATCAGTAGATTATTTAGCAACCGCATTTGTGGTTGACTCTGTTGGCGCAGCATTAGTCGCAGGTGAAGCACCAGTTGCTGGGGCAGCTTCAGTCTTAGCTTCTGAGCCAGCAGTAGCTGTAGCTTGTGTACTATCTGTTGCCGCCTCGCCAGTTGAAGCAGGAGCAGCAGAACCAGTCGTACCACCTGCAGGGGCTGTTGCATCTGCAGCTGCATCAGTCGTTGTAGCTGGAGCAGAAGAAACTGGCGCAATTTCCTCAGGTTTCAAGGGCACATGCTTTGGCGCATTTTTTCGGGCCATTTCAGCAGCTTCATTTACTCTATCAACAGCTTTTACTTCATGTTCACTACCGCCACAAGCGCTTAAAGTCAATGATGCACCAAGTAGAACTGAAGCCAAAGTGGTTGTTCGAGCTATTTTACTTTTAATACTTAGAAGATGTGTTAATGACATTATTTAACTCCTAAAAAAGGGGGATGACATAAGGTGAACCGAAAATAAATTAAGACGATTTATATCAAATCGATGTGCACCCTAAATATGGTTTAGTAACCTAACACTACAATAATATCACAACCCTTATTGAGTCACTATCTTAAGCACTAGCTTTTGATTTAATAATATCAAATTTCATTTAAAGTCATTATTTTTGTATCAAGCAACTTAAAGCGAAATATTCTCAATACATTCATTTAAAATGAATCTTTAAAGACAGTATAATCCCTTTCAAAGTAGTCTTCAAACTAATTTTTCATTATTTTTTTAACTTTGCTATCCCTTTGCATTTAAAAGCTGTGTTCAAAAGGCACATGTTAAGTTTAAGATTTTACCTTCAACTTTTGAATCAATACATTGTAATTATACCGTTATGATTATCATAAGTAGATATTAGTTATTAGATATTAGTTATCATATTGCCCCAATTTGAAATAAATAAAACTTGACAATAAGTGGATAATTTAGTATATTCTCGCTCTTATTCTTAGATATGCATAGAATATTTGAATCTATCCTAGCAATAGCTGATGCCGTAATTCATCGAGACACTCCGGCTAATATTAATCACACAGCATTGTTAATGTCACTAGTCTCTATTTTCCACTACTATTAAGGAGTCTGCATGCCTTCAGTTAAGGTTAAAGAAAACGAACCTGTTGATATCGCTATCCGTCGCTTCAAGCGTGCCTGCGAAAAAGCTGGTGTTTTATCTGATGTACGTAAGCGCGAATTTTACGAAAAGCCAACGCAAGAGCGTAAACGCAAAAAGGCTGCAGCAGTAAAACGCTACAAAAAGAAATTACAACGCGATTCTATCCGTACAACTCGTATGTATTAATCAATCTTATCGTTCTTAAGTGAATGTATAGATGCCGAATTCTATTTATTTTGGCAATTGATTAAAAAAGACCACCTTGTTTTGTCGCCTATTTTGCATTCAATGCTAATGGCAACATAATAAAGGTGGTTTTTTTATGTTAAAATTTTCGTATTAAAACCTATAGTACCCAATTTTTTTGTAGCAGCTACTCACAGTTAAAGTGGATATGAGTTATTCACTGATTCATCTCATAATCATAACAATAGCATAGGAACAAGCCATGAGTGCCTTAAAAGAACGTATTACCGAACAAGTCAAAACATCAATGAAAGCGCGTGAATTAGAAAAAGTTAAAGTTTTACGCAATGTGCAGTCAGTAATCAAACAAATTGAAATTGATCGCCAAATTGAACTCGATGATGCTGGTGTATTGGAGATTTTACAAAAACAACTTAAGCAGCGCCAAGAATCATTAAATGTATTTCAAGTCAATGGACGCGAAGATCTAGCTCAAAAAGAACAATTTGAGATTGATATCATCAATGAATTTATGCCCCAACAGATGACTGATGATGAATTGGCGGCGTTAATTAACCAAGAGATTGTTGCTCAAAGGGCAAGCTCAATGCAAGACATGGGTAAAGTAATGGGTGCTTTAAAAACCAAAACAGCTGGTCGTGCAGACCCTGCCCTCATCTCACAATTGGTAAAAAAAGCTTTAGTCGGCTAGTTGAACATAAATAGTAGTAATCGAACAACATCTTACAAGTAGTTATTGATTGGTAGTTTCTATTTGCTATTTGCTATTTGCTAACTGTTGATTGCAACCAGTTAGTTGGCAGCTAAGGACGAAAGTCTTTAGCTGTTTTTACTTCTGCTATTTCAGCGTCTATGTTGGCCAATATAGGTCTTGGATCAAAAGCTACGGTTTTGGTGCTATTACTCAAGTCTTGCAGTTCTTTTTTTGCCTGATTTAAGGATACTAAAGCATCAGTATATTTACCTCGCCATAACTCACCTTTAGCTCGATAACGTAAAGCACTCACTGCCGCAATATCGCTAGCAAAGGCAGCATTGGAAGGTTTATCATTGTTGTGTTGTCCAGTTATTGCCATCAGCTCATAAGCTCGCTGCAAACGGTATAAACCATCAAGATCATACGGTCTGCTTTGGACAATAGGCTTTACTATTGTGATTACTTTATCGTACTTACCTAACTGTAGCCATGTATCAGCTAGTAATAACTTCAGATCACGACGTTCGGGGTATATAGCATAATAAGGCATAATCACTTTTTCAGCCTCTTGCCATTTTCCTTGTAGCCCAGCCACTTGGGCTTCAGTAATTGCTAGTAAGATGTCAAAAGAAGCTTTATCCGAGCCATAGGCAATAGGCGGATTTTGTTTTAGTTGGTTAAGCGTGTTATTTGCTTCCATATAGCGGTTTTGTTTGGCATACCAATAAGCCAAGGCTAGTTCAGCCGCTTTATTCTTTGAGGCAGCAACCACCAAGTCAGTTTCTGTAGTTTGATTAGTTAATAATTGAAGTCGCCATTTTAATAGCTCAAAGCTTAGCGTTTGACGCTGACTGCTTAGCGCTAATGTTGGGTAACTATTTGCTCTACTTTGAGCCTCACTCAAGCGTTCAGAACTTAGCGGATGAGTCATAATGAAACTTGGTAAATAGGCATTGTCACTCATATTAAGCTGAGTCTTTTGATCCAATGTAGCAAAAAATCTAGGCATTGCTCTAGGATCATAACCAGCCTTTGCCATCAGCTGCATCCCAATACGATCGGCCTCTCGCTCATTACTGCGACTAAATGCCATCTGCGAATTTAAAGCTGCAGTTTGACTACCCATCATCACGGCAGCGGCTGCATTACCATCTGCCGCTGAAGCAGCAATCGCAGCTAACAGGCCACCAATTTGCATCATTAGAGCCTTACGACTGGCTTCATCTCTATGCTCATAATGACGCTGGCTTAAATGGGCCACTTCATGTGCTACTACACTTGCTACTTCGTCAATACTATTTGCATTAATTATAGTGCCAGTATGAATACCCATAACCCCGCCTGGGATAGCGAAAGCATTAATACTGGCATTGTTAATCACCATTAACGCTAATGGTGCTTGGGTTCGGGCTTGGGCATTGATTTGCCAGACTAAGGCTTCAAGTTGCTCCTGGGACCACGGGTCATCCAGTAACGGCGCACTATTAGCTAATTTTTGTAGCGACCACTCTCCAAGAGCCTTGTGCTGGTTTACTTCAATAAATCGACCACCACCACTGCCTAATTCAGGTAGACTAAGTTGAGGACTATCTATGCCGTTAGCGCTAGAGTAAGCGTAAGCGTTAGTGATGGTATAAGCAGATGATTTTTGAAGCCAGTCGTATCTTGGTTTAATAGCAGTAGCTGTCTCAATGCTCGTAGACTGATTGTTATAAAAATTGTCATTGTCATCAAAATTAGTACTAAAATTAGACACAGCTGCGCTAGCTATGCTAGACCCACCGAGCAGCAAAAAACAGCACAATTTCAGGGTTGAAAAGGGCGCGCTACGACCTAGCTTCGATATGCGCAACCTATAACGATCTGCTGGATGAAAAAAGTACAAATGACTGTTCCTTGAAATAACTTGTCCCTAAAGGTTTTATAAATCAGCTTGAATTTTAATTATAAGCCATTACTATTAAAGCTTCTTTGATAGTAGCATGTTAAAGGATAAATCTTATACCTTGTTATCTGCGGTGTAATTTTTTATAGTTTCAGCATCTTTAGTAGCTCGCAATTTAGATAACTAAGTAGCTGGATAATTAAGTAGATAGATAACTATTATGTTTTATCTAAAATGTAAGTTATTTACTATTTATTCTCTAACGTGTAGTTATCGTGTGTTTCCTACTGTAACAAATCACTAGAATGGCATTTTATGATTCAAATTAATTTACAACAAAGCGAACAAAATGTTTTGCTTCGAAGCTATCTTGATGCTTTTAACCCCTCTGATCTAGAAGTGCTTAAGTCACTTGACCCAGAGTTATCTGTTACAACACTGGTTGATGGGCGTGGACTAGCTTGTCCTATGCCGTTATTAAAGACTAAAGTCGCACTGCGCTCAATACAACCTTTACAAAGTGTATATGTATTAGCTACTGACCCGAATTCACAGGCAGACTTAGCAGCTTTTTGTCAACAAGCGGGGTTACAATTGACATTTAGTACCACCACCACTAATGAGTCAACTGATAGTTTAGAAAAACTCGATACAATCTTTCACGCCATCATTACTAAAACGCATGGTAACTAGGGGGCGCTATCCTTTACAATAGATCTTAATAAAGTTATAACTTTGAAGGTCAAAATATGGCTACTCCAAAACCAAATAAAAAACACACTGCAAAAAATGTAGATGCAACCGATATAGAATCTGTTGAGGCCATTGAATTAGATGATGACGACTTATCTTATGAGGAACTTGATGAGGATGTCTTAACTCAGGAACTGGCCACTACCGAAGACTGGGTTAGTGAATATCCCAATACTAGTACCCGTGATTTAGTACCAGCTATGCCAGTAAATCTATCGGCACCTGGTATTAATCTTGGTGCTTATATGAATTCTGTGCATCAAATTCCTATTTTGACCACAGAGCAAGAGCAAGAGTTGGCGCATCGGTATTACGATGAAGGGGACGTGGAAGCAGCGCGTATCTTAGTAATGTCTCATCTACGTTTCGTTATTCATATTGCTCGTAGTTATTCTGGTTATGGTTTACCCCAAGCAGATTTAATTCAAGAAGGTAATTTAGGTTTGATGAAGGCGGTAAAACGCTTTGACCCAAACAAAGGGGTTCGTTTGGTGTCTTTTGCTGTGCATTGGATTAAAGCAGAAATTCATGAGTTTGTGATTCGTAACTGGCGTATTGTGAAAGTGGCGACTACCAAAGCTCACCGAAAACTTTTCTTTAATTTACGTAGTTTGAAAAAGACCAATAATCAGTTAACGCTGGAAGAAGCAGATGCAATTGCTGCAGACTTAAATGTGACACGTAAACAAGTACTGGAAATGGAATCACGTTTAACGTCATACGATGCATCATTTGAAGCTCAGTCAAGCGATAATGAAGATGGTCACTATGCCCCGCAGTTATTCTTAGAAGATGGGGTCGATCCTGCTGAAATGGTTGAAGATGCCAACTGGGAAGAAAACAATACCAATGCGTTAATGGATGCCATGGACACCCTTGACGAGCGTTCACGTGATATTGTTGAGCAGCGATGGTTATCGGAACAAAAATCTACCCTGCATGATTTGGCTGCCGTTTATAACATTTCTGCTGAACGCGTTCGTCAGATTGAAAAAAATGCCATGGATAAAATTCGTGAAGCAATGACTATCGATAGTGTCATTATGCCAAGCAAAGACAACTTTTAGGCTTATTTGTTACTTTAATTTTTAAGCCTTATTATTACCTTTAAATTATAGGGTACTATATGAATTGGATTGCTATAGCTGCCATTAACCTTGCCTTTGCTGTTGCTCTTGGAGCTTTCGGCGCTCATGGAATTAAAGCGGTTGCTTCAGCTGAACAAATGGCATGGTGGCTAACGGGCACGCAGTATTTCTTTTATCAGGCGTTAGGCCTATTGTTGGTAGGTATCTTAATAAAACTTGGTTATACCACTGCAACTACCGCATGGCTATTGCAGATTGGGTTGATTATCTTTTCAGGCAGTCTATTTGCAATGACCCTAGGTGCACCTCGTTGGTTTGGGGCTATTACACCTATTGGTGGTATGTTGATGATTATCGGTTGGGTTTGGTTGGCTGTCACTGCTTTTAAACATTCGACCGATTAATAAGGCTACCCTAAACTAGAATCTTTAATAATGCTTGTTAAAGATTCGATTAACTTAGAGATGGCCTTGAAGATTGGCTTTTAGTAGATAATGGCTGTTTAAATATAATCTTAAGTTTTGATAGAGGATAAAATGTATACAGTTACTATAAATGGCGCCAACCAACAAACAGAACATGACAATGTGAAGAATTTGTTAGATAAATTAGAATTGACACAAGGACGCTATGCCGTTGAAATCAATGGAGATTTGATACCTAAATCTGAGCTATCTGCTACTAGAGTTACTCAAAATATGGTCATTGAGGTAGTTCAAGCAGTAGGTGGAGGTTAAGAGTATGGAAACAAAATAAGCCCTTACTAAATTAAAGTAAGGGCTTATTTTTTAATTTAAAATCTCAGCTTAAGCTATTCAAACTTAAGACTAATCTAATAATTCATCTAAAAAATAATTTTTAACTCATTGATTTAATTAAAATGCATATGATTCAGTTTCTGGCTCATTAGCCGGTAATGCAAAACGTTCTCTACGTTTATTAGAACGGGTCTTGCGCTCAATTCGAGTTTTATATTTACGCACTTGACGATCTAATTTATCAGCCATTTCATGAATCGCTTTATACATATCATCATCATATGACTGTGCAAACATTTCTTGGCCTGCTACTCGCATAAGTGCTTCAGCTTTATGATTATTCTTTCCACTATGACTAGAGTCACTATGGTTATTGTCTAATGACAGAATTACTTTAATGCTTTGTATTTGATCAAAGTGTTTTTCAACTTTTGAAAGTTTATCCATAACCATATCTTTCATTGCATCGGAAATAGTGATGTGATGGCCAGTAATTGAAATGTTCATAGTACTTACATCCTTTTCATAATTTGAGTAGCTTATGCAAACTCAATGTGACTTTTGGATAATGACTGACTTAATACAATTGGCGATTTATTGATGATGCCACTGGTTCAATCAATAAGTCAGTACATTTAATCTCGTTTCAATTAACTGTCTTTAACTAGTATTTATAACGGTTAAACTAAAACGATATAACCTGTGTAGTAACATTCAAAGTGTTTTTAATATCCGTATTAATCACACTTTATCCCGATAATTATATAGACTTATATATTGGTTAACATTTGTCGGGATAGCTTTAATTTGACATGAAAATTTCGATAGCACAAGCATTTTTATTGTTAATTAATGTAACCTTATTAAATTTTTAGTAATTAATAATATATAATCAAAAAATTTTTCGATTTAACCTACCTCTCTACGCATATTGAATGGTGCTTTAAAGCCAATGGGATGAATAGATATACTTTGAGTAGCCACACTATTTTTTATGCCATGATTGTTTAAAATTTAACTTTTCTTTGCGTTGACGAGTTAATATTCATAGCTTCACGATATTTAGCCACGGTTCGGCGTGCGATATCAATGCCTTGCTGTTGTAGAAGCTCTTTAATAGCACTATCTGATAAGGGGGATCTAGGATTTTCTTGTTGTATCAATTCTTGTATCATGGCACTTATTGCCGTAGACGAAATATCACCTTGATCACTAGACACATGTGAAGAAAAAAAGTGTTTGAGTGAAAATAAGCCTTGCGGCGTTAGGATACTTTTACTGGTCGTCAATCTTGAAACCGTCGATTCATGCAACCCAACTTCATCAGCAATATCTTTTAAAATTAGTGGCTTCATAGCAGTAGCGCCTTGCAGTAAGAAGTCTTGTTGCATCTTAATGATACTGGTAGCTACTTTAAGTAAATTCTGATTGCGCTCTTCAATACTGCGAATAAACAGTCTGGCGTCGACTAAATTATCACGTAAATAAACATTATCTGCGCTATCGTCGCCTCGTTTAATTAAATTGGCGTATTCTTGATTGACTCTAAGCTTAGGTAGGGTTTCTGGGTTTAACTCAACTTTCCATACGGTTTGATTTGAATGTTCATTGGTCACCATATGTACTAAGACATCGGGGATGTCATACGCTTCTGGATGTAGCCCATAATCTGGCTGAGCTGTTGAGAATGACTGACCTGGCGCTGCATTTAAAGTTCGAATCAACTCTAGACTTGGCCCAATATCGCTATTTTTTAGCCCAGTGCGCTGCATAAGCTCTTTTATGTTATTGCTCACCAATAGCTCATGCTCATCTAATAAACGCAGCGCATGGTTTCTATGCGGTACGCTTGAATCTAAATTATTTAACTGGATTTGAAGACACTCTGCCAAATTGCGAGCTCCAACCCCTAATGGTTCGCAGGATTGAATTAAAGCAAGGACTTCATCTATTTGTTCGAACTCAATACGCTCTTTCCAGTTATAAAAACTAGCCATCTCATCAAAACTTGCTTTTAAGTCGGACATATCTACTTTTATAAAGCCGTTTTCGTCCATAGCATCGATTAGATAATCTACAATCAAGGATTGTTGACTATTTAATTGACTAAAATTAAGTTGCCACCGAATATGGTCCTGTAAACTTACTGAGGTCGCTCCTTGATAATCACTCATACTTTGGGTATCTGGACTGGCTAAACTAGTAGTACCATGGGTATAGATGTCATCCCATTCTGTATCGATTGGTAATTCACCTAAAATAGTACCGTCAACAAAATCGTCTATTTCAGAAGATTGTTCACTAATACTATCGGTTGCTGAATTGGTCTGCATTTCCATTACAGTACTATGTGGGGCGTCCGAGATACTTTCTAAATCATCAGATGTTAGACCTTTGCCATGTGTATAATCTAATTCTGATGAACGGTCAAAGTCATAGTCATCATATTTATCAGATTCATATTTTTCAGAGCCATAGCTATCAGAATCGTAACTGTCAGAGTCATAACTATCAATTTCATAGCCTTCCGAATAGTCATCAGCAAGTTCATAAACCTCTAGCTGAGCTTCAGCAGTAAGCTCTAATCGAGTGAGCTCTTCAATACTATTAAAATCCTCAGCACAGATTTCATCGTCCTCGACTCTCTCAAGTAAAGGATTGCTGTCTAACTTCTTCTGAACTTCTTGCTCAAGCTCCAAACTTGAAAGTTGCAGCAGCTTAATGGCTTGTTGCATCTGCGGAGTAAGCTTTTGAGCTGTAGATAGGTTTACACCTAAATTAAAAGAGGGGCTCATCATAAGGTCGTTTTGATCTCAATAGTTATTGATTAAGCTTTAAGAATACGTATAGCTTTTAAAGTTTAATACATAATAATACTGGTTAGATTAAGATTATAATTAAGTTTTTATATTAAATATAATGACACAATTGAGTTATGAAAATTCATAAAACTTTGTTATATGCATCCATAAATAACAGCACTACCTTAAAGCTATAAAATTTAATTTAGATATGAAAATCGATTTTAGAAAATCATTTACGCTATATTGAATCTAGTAACGTCAAGGTTTTAAGTGTATATAGAGGTATGCGTTTTCTAGCTAATGGCTGATACGGTCATATAGATAGATTAATCTTAACATGTTAATCTACAACAAATAGCACGTTATAATTATGCCATAACCTTTAGCATAATAACCCCTTTTATCGCATGCAGAAGCAGAAGGTTAACATGATTCAACTTAACATTGGATGTGTACAGTTAAACAGTCAGTTTGATATTGAAGCCAATAGGGCTACTATTGAGAAATCGATACATGCTGCTCAACAACAGCAAATTCATTTATTGGTGCTTCCAGAGAATGCCTGCCGCATGGGTGGACAAAAGCAATTATCAGAACGTTTTGATGAACTTTCAAGTTGGTATGCAAACTTAGCTTTTCAACACCAAATGTTTATAGTAGCAGGTACTCTACCTTGCCCCTATCGTCCTGATGGCGCTATAGTTCCTGATAACAGACTAAGACAAGTTAGCCAGATTTTTGCCCCTGACGGCAAGCGCATAGCACGTTATGACAAGATCCATTTATTTAAAGCCCAAGTGGCGGATAACACAGGCAGCTATGATGAAGGTAGAACGTTTGAGCCTGGAAATACAACTGTTGTCGCTAAGTGCGATATCAAAGCCTTAAACTCTGAATTTATTGGGACTAATTCTATAAGCAACGCGAATCAAGGCGGAGGTCAAGATTCACAAATTATATCAGTAGGCATGATGGTCTGCTTCGATTTACGCTTTCCCGCTCTAGCACAAAGACTAAGGCAGGCTGGCGCAGACATCTTGAGTGCACCTTCTGCTTTTACCTATAAAACCGGTGAAGCACATTGGCAGTTACTATTGCAAGCCCGTGCTTTAGACTCGCAATGTTTAGTAGTGGGTTCGGCACAAGGCGGAACCCATTATGCTGATAACAATAGCCGTGAAACTTGGGGTCATAGTGCATTTGCAAATGCCAATGGCGACTGGGTTGTAGAAACCGAACAAACAAATTTAGAGCAAGATTATGCACTGATTAGCACTGAGTTTAATAAAGAGCAACAACAAACTACGCGCCAAAACATGCCAATTTATAACTGTCATAGGTTGGCATAGCTTGGCATTGATTGGAATTAATTGGTTGTAGTGTTTAGACATACTTTAACGTTTTAACAAAAATAACAGCGAGCTGAGCAAGCAATCTACATAGCTGAAATATAACCTTAGTTAGCTATAAATAATTATTAATACGGTTAACCACACATGTAACTATTTTACATGGATACCTTAACAGTTATATCTTCTTTACAGGGATAGTTCTTTACAGGGATAGTTCTTTACGTTTTATTATGAGAAGCTCGCGGATGAGCTTTGTCATAGACTTGAGTCAATTTTGCAAAATCAACATGGGTATAGATTTGAGTAGTGCTAATATCACTATGACCTAGCATCTCTTGAACGGCCCGTAAATCGCCGCTGCCTGAAAGCATGTGTGAAGCAAAACAATGACGCAATAAATGGGGATACATATTTTGAGCAATACCAGCGCGGTTTGCGGC
This sequence comes from Psychrobacter sp., assembly GCF_018260395.1. Taxonomy (GTDB): domain Bacteria; phylum Pseudomonadota; class Gammaproteobacteria; order Pseudomonadales; family Moraxellaceae; genus Psychrobacter. The sequence continues at coordinate 5,882 of NZ_JAGLBC010000022.1, read as the reverse complement.
TACTTTCAGTCGTTGTTGCACAGCTCTAGTACTTAAGCGTGTGCCTAGCTTTTCACTGATAAATAAAGCAGTATCGCCTTGCTCCTCCCACAGATAACGATGTGGCAGATAAGTGGAAATGGCTTTTAATGCTTGTTTACCCACGGGTACCAAACGCGTCTTATTGCCCTTACCAGTTACCCTAACTTCACCACGCTCGCCTGCAGCATCTATACGCAAATCAGAAACATTAAGACCAACTAACTCTCCAACCCGCAGCCCACTGCTGTATAGCAGCTCAAACATAGCCTTATCCCGTATCCATAGCCTAGCTTGCTCAGGCGTATCAGGCATCGGCTGCTCAAGCAGTTGAGCAATCAAATCCCCGTCAGCGATACTAGGTAGAGGCCGCGGAGCACGTTTGAGCTGATAACCAGTAGTCGGATTAATCCGAGCGTGCCCTTGATCAATTAGCCAACTGTAGTAGTGACGAATGGCAGATAACTCACGTTGTACACTTGAAATAGCCAATGCATCAACTTCTAAACGTTGGCCAATATATTTTGCCAATTGCCGTTTATCACAACGGGTCCAATTGAGCTTACCCCTCTCCAAAAAACTGGCCAATTGAAATAACCCAGCATAATAGGCCTCAATAGTATGCTCAGACATCTGGCGTACCGATAGCTCTGCCAACCATTGCTCAACAAGCTGCATCAATGCTTGTAACTCAACCGATATTTCAACAGCCTGTTTATCGTTTTGCTGAGCTGATTGGGTGCGTTTTTGTGGTAGTTTTGGTTCAGCTATCGGCTTTGCACACATGTTTTATTAAGTTATCCTAGTAGAATTTATTCAAGCAGAAGGCTTCAAACCAGCTTGGGCTGTAATACCTTCTGGGCTAAAGACGCCTTCATAAACGAAAGCAGTTGGACCTGTCATCATCACCGAATATCCTGGTGACCAACGAATTAATAAGCTACCACCATAAAGCTGAGCTCTAATTTCTTCACTTTCATCCAACCAACCCTCACGAATACCCGTAGCTACAGCAGCACAAGCACCCGTACCACAAGCTTGCGTTTCGCCCACGCCACGCTCATACACACGTAGACGTATATGACGCTGATTCATTACTTGCATAAAGCCGACATTGACCCGCTCTGGGAACGCAGGATGTGACTCTATCGCTGGGCCTAACTTTTCTACTTCAGCGGTCAAAATATCATCAACTTTGATCACAGCATGCGGATTGCCCATATTAGCGACATAAAGTTGCACAGGTGTGCCTTCAACATCTAAATGATAGGCATTTTGGATTTTGGTAATGGCCTTAGGAGTAAACGGTATTTCATCAGGTTCAAAACGTGGCTTACCCATATCCACATCTACCCAACCAAAATTATCGGTGCTTAAAGTCAAAATCCCTGACTTAGTTTCAACCCGTATTCGCTGTTTAAATGTTAACTTACGAGCTTGGACAAAACGAGCAAAACAGCGAGCACCATTACCGCATTGCTCAACCTCACTGCCATCTGAGTTAAAAATTCGATAGCGAAAATCGACATCAGGGCGCATCGGCGGCTCGACCACTAACAATTGATCAAAACCAATGCCCATATGACGGTCTGCCAATAATGAAATCAATTCTTTGGTAAGCTCTAAACGCTGTGTGACTAAGTCAATGACCATAAAGTCATTGCCAAGTCCATGCATTTTGGTAAATTCGATAAGCATTCTTTTATTCCTTAGATTTTATTTATGCACTATCTTACCATGCACAATATAACAATGATAATAGCTAAACATAGCAAACTTACATAAGCGAAAATGTTTTTTAATCTTTAATGAGCAGTAGTTTTTTTGTCTGTTATCAAACCTTTAACTTTTTACTATGTGCTTTAACATAAACTAGATATAGCCTCGCTATTGAGCTATAAAAAAAAGCTTATAAAAACAAAAAACCTGCGTAAAGGACGCAGGTTTTTCACGAGTATCTTATAAGTTTGGTTCAATTTCTAATCAAAATAAGTTAGTCAGCAAAGCTAATCACTATTGATTGAAATTAGTTAGTTAATACAACTCAAAAAATGACTCTGTTTTAAATAACTGCTCAACCGTTTCACGTTGACGAACCATTTGATGCTTATCGCCCGCCACCATGACTTCAGCAGGACGAGGACGAGAGTTATAGTTACTGCTCATAACAAAACCATAGGCGCCAGCACCAGTAATAGCCAACACATCGTCTACTGCTAAGGACAGTAAGCGTTTTTTTGCCAAGAAGTCACCTGTTTCGCAAACTGCACCCACAATATCCCAACTTTGCTCTTCTATATCTGCCTTTGGTTCACTATTCAATGGAATCACGGCCATATCAGCTTGATATAGGGCTGGTCGAATCATGTCATTCATAGCGGCATCAACAATGGCGAAGTTTTTGTGTTCCGTAGGTTTGAGTACCTCAACCTTAGTAAATAACACGCCAGCATTGGCAACAATACTACGACCAGGCTCAAAGAATACCTTCAAACCTAACTGCTTTAGTTTTGGCAACAAGGCATTGGCAAATTCACTGACCTCAACCACTTGTTCATCAATATAAACCACCCCTAAACCGCCACCTAAGTCGATATGCTCAAGTTCAATCCCTTCTTTTTGTAAAGCATCAATCAGTTCGCACACTTTATCTAAAGCTGCTACGAAAGGATCAATTTCAGTCAACTGCGAGCCAATATGACAATCAATACCTACTATTTGAAGGTTGTCTAGACTTTTAGCATGTTTGTAAGCTTCTACAGCCACATTATGGCTAATACCAAACTTATTGTCTCTTAGACCGGTTGAAATGTAAGGATGAGTTTTAGCATCTACATCGGGATTAACACGAATGGAGATTGGAGCTTTAACTTGCAGTTCAGCAGCTACCGCATTTAGGGTATCAAGCTCAGCAAGAGATTCAACATTAAAACAACCAATATTTGCTTTCAATGCCGCTTGCATATCAGTCACTGTTTTACCTACGCCAGAAAATACTATTTTACTAGGGTCTGCGCCGACTGCTAACACACGAGCCAGCTCTCCAGATGATACCAAGTCAAAGCCTGCCCCTGCATCGGCCAATATTTTTAATACTGCTAAATTAGAATTGGCTTTTACCGCGTAGCATACTTGATGTTCAATATCAACAAAGCTATCCGTGTAGGCTTTATAGGCATCTAAAATTGCTTTTTTTGAGTACACATATAATGGCGTACCATATTGCTCAACCAACTGCTTTGCTGAGGTGTCTTCAATGGTCAAAACCCCTTGTTGATAAGTTATCGAAGGGAGATGTTTTACAAAACTTTCAGGCACAATTCGTAAACCATTTGAGGTCTGTTGTACCGTCGATTGTAATGAGTCCGTAATGCTCATATCGTTGGGATTAGTCATAGGGTCGGTATTACTCATATTATAAAGATGTCCATTTGAAATTCAGTCTTAAACTTAGGTTCATTAAATCATTAAAGTGAAACAATATAAACAATCAATCGCAGTTATACTAAGATATATTCTCTCTCATATTTTTATTGTGCATTTAGTATCGGGAAATTAATTTTACTAAATTTTAATTAAGAAGTTAGCATGGGCATTCGTTATTGGATAGCTAGTTATTGGATAGCTATTAGTTAGTAGGCAAGTATTTAGTAGGCAAGTATTGTTGAGTGTTTATTTAATATTTTAAGGTATAAGTAAAGCTTAGTAATTTTCTGGGTCTTGGATAGACGCTTCTTCAACCTTTTGCTGTTCAATAGCTTGTTGCGTTTTAGCTTCTGAAGAGTTATCAATTTGCGGCTTATTGGCTTTATACAAAATAAAATCAGTGTTATTAGGAGCGTCTTTGGTCAAGTATAAATCGCCTTTTTGACCACATCCAGTTAACAAAGTACTAACTACTATTAAAAGAGTTAATGATACAGTCATTAGTAATATAGAGTGCGAAATAGCAAATATTTTTGAGCCAGTGTCTTTAGGACCATTTAAACCCATTTGAGTAGCCACTTTAGTGCTTTTTGGGCAATGAGAATAAGAATTTAACATGAACAGCTTCCTATAGGTATTAACTGAAGGTTTAGAAATAACAAACACCTTTTGTTTATGGTAACAAAATTTTCAAAGTTTACCTAAGAGCTTTTTATTATATAATTTTATATGACAAAAGCAGCTTATAAGCGGTAAACACTGTATGAATTTCAAGCAGTTATTCGATGTTTTTAGAATTAATCTAGGCTATACTAAAGTAAAGGCATACCAGCATTGACTTAAAGTGTTTATTGGCTTTACCTATGAGCGTTATTGGTTAGCAAAGGTTATCTGTAATTAGCAAAGGTTATTAGTATCAGTTATAAGCGTGATTTAAGTCCTATTTAATTAATACGCAGTAACAATCTTATTGTGCTCAATAATTTTTTCACAATCTTCAAGCTCAAACAAAACCTCAATAGATTATTATATGCTAGTGATAAAAAAGCATTGTTGCACCTGTTGTCTTTGTAACACCGATTGGTGTTTTCTTTTTTCTGTTTTCTTCCAAATTGTCAATGTAAGGACACAACATGAGTAATGTTATTACCAAACCAACTTTAGTCGTAAACTGCGGTTCTTCTTCTATAAAATATGCTCTCATAAGCGAAGACAACCAACACCGTATAACGGGTATGGCTGAGAATTTAGGATTGGATAATGCTCGTATTGTTCATAAATGCTTAGACGGTAAAAAAACAGAAGTTGATATTCCAGGGGCAAATCACAAATCAGCTTTGGTTAAGATAATGAGCCTGCTTGGTAACCAATCCCCTATAGCTGTTGGTCACCGAGTGGTACATGGTGGCCGTGAGTTCAGCTCTGCAGTCGAGATCACACCCCACGTACTTAGTGAAATTAAACGCTTAAAAGAACTTGCTCCGCTTCATAACCCTGCAAATGCCATTGGTATCGAAGCGGTTCAATCGATTTACCCTGATCTTCCTCAAGTAGGTGTTTTTGACACGGCATTTCATCAGACCATGCCACCAAAAGCCTATCGCTACGCCATACCAAAAGAGATGTATGAAAAAGACTTTATCCGTCGTTATGGCTTCCACGGCACTTCACACGCTTATTTATCACATCGGGCTAGCCAAATAACCGAACAACAAGGTCCACACGGTTGGTTAATTGCTCACTTGGGCAATGGTAGCTCGACTACAGCAGTTTATGAGGGCAAAAGCTTAGACACAAGTATGGGATTAACCCCACTTGAAGGCCTCATGATGGGTACTCGTTGTGGCGATGTGGACCCAAGCTTACATATTCATCTAAAGCGCACTATGGGTCTAAGTTTAGAGCAGATTGATGAAATTTTAAACAAAAAAAGTGGCTTATTGGGTGTGTCGGGCGTATCTAATGATATGCGAACTGTAGAGTCTATTGCCAATGATAACTCGCATCCTGACCAAAAGAACGCTGAATTGGCGGTCGAAATGTTTTGCTACCGCGCTGGCAAGTATCTAGCCTCATTATCTTGTGCACTTCCCCATTTAACAGGTATTGTCTTCTCAGGTGGTATTGGCGAGAATTCAGCCACTATCCGTGCCCGTATTATTGAAGTCATGCGTCACTTCAGCTTAGACTTAGATGAACAAAAGAACGATTCCTTATATGGCGGTGAAGAAGGCAGTTTTCATACCGCTGACAGCAAGTACGAATTATGGGTAATTCCAACCGATGAAGAGTACCAAATTGCAAAAGAAACCAGAGCAGTTTTGGGCCTGTAATTAAGTAGCAAATCACTTATAAACTTAAAAATAGAAAATAATTTATAATAATTTAAAATAAACCAATAAGGATTTATTAATGCAAACTATTTTGCTAGTACCTAC
>NZ_JAGLBC010000021.1 GCF_018260395.1 Psychrobacter sp. | reverse complement strand
GATTTTTATAAATAACTTTTTTATCTACTTACACTGCATTAAACACTTCGCATTATTCACTCATAAATGGATAATCTGTGTAGCCTTTTATACCGCCGCCATAGAAGGTTTCTGGATGTTGTTCATTTAAGGCGACTCCTTTTTTGATACGTTGGGCTAAATCTGGGTTAGCAATGTAATCACGGCCAAAGGCAACTGCATCAATGTAGCCTGCTTCAACCATAGTTTGTGCTTTTTCGGGAGTATAGCCACCGGCAGCTATAATACTGTTATGAAAGGCTTGGCGAAGCTTCTGGCGGAATTCTGTAGAATATGGTGTACCGCCTGCCCAATCTGGTTCTGATAAATGTAGATACATTAAACCACGTTCATTAATTTGCTCAACCAACCAAATAGCTTCTTCCTCATTGTAGCCCACATCTACATTATTAAAGCTACCAAGAGGCGAAACTCTAATACCAACATGATCCTTGTCCCAAGCGTCGACACAGGCATCAATAACTTGAAGCATTAACCGAGCACGATTCTCACGACTGCCACCATAATTGTCATCACGTTTATTGGTATGTTCTGCCCAAAATTGATGTAACAGATAGCCATGTGCTCCATGTATCTCTACCCCATCAAACCCTGCTTGCTTAGCGTATTTAGTGGCTTGTGCAAAGTCAGCAATGACCTGATTTATCTCATCCAAGCTTGCTGCTCGAGGCGTAGTACCCTCAACTCGTATTGGATTACCATTATCGTCACGTAAGGAAGTACGTACCCCAACATTAATCTTTGAAGCTGAGATAGGTGCTTTGCCCTCTGGCTGTACACTTTCATGCGATACCAAGCCTGTGTGCCATAACTGCACAACAATTTTGCCATCTTTTGCATGTACGGCGTCAGTAATCACTTTCCAAGCTGTCACTTGCTCTTCATCATGTATACCTGGCGCGCCTGCATAACCTTTGGCTTGTAATGAGACCTGAGTGGCTTCTGTAATAATTAGGCCGGCTCCTGCCCGTTGTGCATAATACTCTGCTGCCAAAATAGTAGGGATATCGCCCGGCTCAATAGCACGCAAGCGAGTTAATGGTGCCATAAACACTCGGTTTTTGAATGTTTGGTTGCCCATTTCAATAGGTGTAAATAAGGTATCGTATGCCATTTTATTTCCTTTATATCCTTTATAACTTAAGCAGTTTAGGATGAAATTTTTTTTAATTTATTTTTGATCAAACTATTATCTAGAAGGTTAAACTATCTATAAGGTTAAACTATCTCAAACAGAACTTTTCTCTTACCTGTATATTATGGCTTAGTATATTGAAATAAAAAATAAGAATAGACCGGTCGTTACAATTCGAATAAATTCTATAGGATAAAGGCAATAAAAAACCCACTAAATTTGATTAGCAGGTTTAAATACTTATTGATTCAATAAATAAAGCTAAGCTTATTTATGATTCTTTTTTCTTTTTAAAGACTCGATAAAGCCTTCGTGATGAATTTTAGGCATTTTTAAAGTCACTGTGCCTGAAAGCATGTCATGAACCGCCAACCCTCCACGGTTAAACAAGCAAAATAAGTAATTAAACATTAATCCAAAAAAGGCGCTAAACAACATCGCAGAGCGTGAGCCATGCAATGCATAACCAATCAAACCACATAATACAGGTACTACACAGGCCGCTAGAATACGCTTGATGGTTTTGCCCCATGTTAGCAATTGTCCTTCGCTGTCTACAGTTTTTAGACGCCAAGTCTGCATTCCTAAAGTCTGTCCGCCACGACGCCAAAACAACCCATAAAAGCCAATTAGAGTCAAAATGAAAGCTGGAGTAAGTACCAAGTTTTGATACCAACGTGGTAAAGTCTGCGCTTGATCCGACGTCACTCCAGTATCCATAGTCATCATGGTACCAATGACAGTCAATACAGTCCCCACTAAGAACAATAAAGCTAGAATTAACATACCATCGTAAATAATGGCAATGACTCGGGTGACTGCTCTGGCGATTTCAGGTTCACCTGAGATACTAACGCCTTCAATACCGGTGGGTCTAAGTTGCTCAGAATTTTGCAGTGGTAAGGCCTGAGGACGACGCGATAGCTTGGGGGTACGTTGTTTAGACATGATGAAATGACAACTCAGTGGTGACAGGCTTGTGAATTAAAAAGAAACGTTATTGTATCTTATTTTTGCATAGATGACAGAAAGGATAAAGGATACGCTAACGTGGTGAAAAGTATGTTAGGTAATTAGAGAATAGCCAGATACAAGAGCGGATAAGGTGTAACCGTCTTACAAAGACTGAATACAAATCAGCAAGTCTGAGTAAAATTAAAAAGTCTGAATATTAATATTACACGCATAAAAAAATCGCCATATATTGGGCGATTTATTTAGTGATTCATTAGATGGTGCGCCTGGAGAGATTCGAACTCCCGACCCCTTAGTTCGTAGCCAAGTGCTCTATCCAACTGAGCTACAGGCGCATATTTGTTATATCAACAATTATCTAACTAATCATATTAACGGCTAGTACTTGCTGTTAACAGGAAGGCTATTATAGCCATTTTTTTTTAGGAGTCAACATTTATCTGAATTTTCATAAAGGCATAATCAATGAACATTCAAAATAATATGGCGGTGAAGGAGGGATTCGAACCCTCGATACGCGTTAACGTATACACCCTTAGCAGGGGTGCGGTTTCAGCCACTCACCCACTTCACCGAAACTTCTAAAACCACAACCTTTAGAAATCAGCTTATTTAGCCAGTTACCTCATGTTGTGGGCGAGTATTATAACAAACTAAAACAGCTTTGCAAGTAGAGTTTTCCAGTTTCGACGAATTTAACTATTAAAGGGATGATTAGTTTTATAAATATGCCCATACACTGCTAATTATTAACCGATCATTGGCAATAAATTTCTAGCAATGATTTGAACAAAGATTTCAATTAATAACAATCCAAATATAGCTACAATCGGAGATAAGTCTAACATACCCAAGTTTGGCGTAATACGACGAAAAGGAGCTAAGATAGGTTCCGCCATTTGGACAATCAACTCAAATATAGGATGCATCTTTTGGGTTAATAATACAACCCAACTAATAATAATCGAACCAATGATTAAATAACGTGCCACACTTAAAAACTTTAAGATTAATGACAAACTTCCCTCGAAGAACAATCTTATTGGTGTATAACCATGCCCAGCAAGCGCTGCATTACCAGAGATGTCAATTAACTTTATTAAAAATAACAGCATAATTGCTGCTAAACTGACTCTACCCCCAGCTACAGTTGGAAATATACGGCCAAATATATCAACAATTTTAGTCGCTTTATAAGCGGGTTGAACGTAGGGGTGATTACGCTCAAGTCCTGCAAACTGAAGCATAAAGCGAATAAAAATTAGTAGCATGGCAAAGTTAATCACCATGTTAAATAGGGCATACGAAAGACTTGTCATTCAACGTACTCTTACTAGTTTAATTTAAAAAAGAACTCCTGACCAACGTATTACAACCGACGGCCTATTTTGAATCAATTTATCTTTTATAAACTGCTTGGTCGATAATGCTTAATCTGCCAACTCTTGGCTAATTTGCTCACTGCGAGCATAACAAGCCTGCATTGCATTTTTTATAATTTTAGCAAAATCATCTTGTTGTAATGATTCAATAGCTGCTTGAGTGGTACCGTTGGGGGAGGTAACTTTACGACGCAATTCTGCAGGCGCCTCGCCACTCGTTATGGCCATTTGGGCTGCTCCTAATGCAGTTTGCATTGCCAATGCAGCAGCTTGTTTCCTATCTAATCCTTGATCTACAGCTGCCTCAATCATAGATTCTAGCATATAAAAGAAATAGGCAGGCGCCGACCCTGATACGGCGGTGACAGCATGCAATTGCTCTTCATTTTCTACCCAGCTTACGAGACCAGAAGCTGCCATTAAGGATGCTGCTAAAGCCTTGTCAGCCTCATCAATCTCATTAGTCGCATAAAGACCCGTAGCCCCTTTTTGAATCATGGCTGGGGTATTGGGCATGGCACGAACAATATTTTTATAACCGTTTAACATTTTACTAATGCTGTCTGTAGACAATCCAGCAGCCACTGAAATGATCAATTGTTTGTTCAATACTGAGCTAAAACCTGAAACCACTTGATGCATAACTTGAGGTTTGACCGCAAGTACTACGATATCCGCTGTTTCAACGGCAACTTGGGGATTATCAAATGCAGTATTTCCTGTGGGATCAACCGCATTTATATTTAGCTCTTTTAACGCGTGTCGTATATCAGGCGAGGGATCAGCGACGGTAATATCTGAGGGTTTAATGCCTTTGCCAATCAAGCCACTTATTAAGGCTTGAGCCATATTCCCACCGCCAATAAAACTTATTTTTTTACCTTTAAGTTGTGTCATTGTTGCTCCCTTACTTAAGCTTAGCCTGACAAAATATGTGACAAGCCCTGCTTTAAATAAATTTTTGTTATTCTTTCAATTAATGCTAGGTGTATTGATAATGGTGCTAGTGTAACACATCATTTTATGGATTATATTACTCAACTCAATGCAACTTTGATTGTCATATCTTGCAAGATTTAGGGGTGAATTTATTGATGAACTTGTATCTGCGTCGTCAGCTCACTTTGTACAATTAGCGCTTTAATACTGGGTGCAAACTCACTTTGTAGAACCCATAGCTGATCCGGCGTAATCAATATCAAAGGATGGGATATGGTTTGAACTGTCATTTGTTGATGTTGCTGGGATTGTGGTGGCAAAATCAACGAGCATAGTATTACAGATTGTCGCATAAAGCTGGGCTGTCCCAGTGCTTGCAACAGTTTTTTGCCTGATTTTCGACCTGTTCTGTTTAATAACGCTATTTTCTGGTCGCGAGGCAACGGTTGAAACCGTAGTTTTGCTGTCCTATTAACCTCTACTTTTTGCAAATCAATTGATTGTAAGCTTGGTTTTTGCAAAATTGGCTGCTTTAGGTCGTTTTGTTGCAAGTCGTTTTGAGCTTTTTGTTGCAAGTCAATTTGACCTAAGTCAGTTTGAGATAGTTCAGTTTGAGATAGTTCAGTTTGAGATAAGTCCATAAGTTCAACACTTGAACCTAAGCTCAACTGTTGTTGCAATACTTCTATAAGTTTAGAGAGACCTATTAAATACCAGTTAAAATTCTGCTTTAATTGACTGAGGTTTGACTGTTTCAAACATAGCGTGTTTGTTGTTTTATAGCTTTTATCGCTTAAATCAAACTGCTGTGAATCTGGTAACAACTGTAGCCATTGCTCCCAGCTTTTAGAAATTCGGTACAGCTTAGATTGATAACGACGAATTTGGTATTGAAACACACCACTATCGAAATATAAGCAGGTTTGATGATCACTGTTTTGACGATGTACTAATTTTAATACTTCATCGACCAATTGTTTCGATGGTGGAAGCTCTGTGGTGTTGGGCGCTAACCAACGATGAAGGAGTGCAGATTGCCTTGCTGCTGATAGACTGATTAATTGAGTGATGTCCAGTACAGAATACCAAGGTGTATCTGCGTCATTGGTTAAGGTAACTTGCTTTAAATCTGCTACAGTTAGCTCATCAATAGTCAAACTTGCCTGTTGCATTAAGACACTGGTACGGGCAATTGATTGTTTTGCAGTAGGATAACGCTGAATTATATATGGCATCAATACACTGCGTAACCATGCTCTATCATTGAGCTGAGCTTGACCTGAGTTCTCATTATCTTCTAAAGCAACATTGGTCGGATCATCAATATAGACCAATTTTTGCTGACTAGCATACTCGGTAATTTGTTCTCGGCTAACTGTAAGCAGCGGTCGCCATAAATAAATGCTTTTGTTATTTATGATTAGGTTATCTGTATCTAAGCCTTTGCTTTGTTTGATACTCCAAGCTTTCATAGCACTAAGACCATTAACCCCTGCTCCGTTAAAAAGTCGCATTAACAAGGTTTCAACTTGATCATCCTGATGATGGCCGAGTAGCAATACATCGCCATGATTCATTACATTAAGCATGGCTTGATATCGTTCATGGCGAGCTTCTTGCTCTGTCTTTTTTGCTAGGTTTATTTCAATAACTTGGCAGGGTATCTGATTGTGCTTCGCCCAACTTAACACTTGAGTAGCCCAAGCCGTATTGGCGTGTTGCATATTATGGTTAACATGCAGCAACTGCGGTAAAAAGGGTAACCTGCCTGCTTTATATAACTTTAAGCATAGATGGGCTAAGCTTAGTGAGTCCCTGCCGCCACTACAGGCAAGCCATATTCGTTTTCCCAACATATGCGGCTTATATAACTCAAAACTATCGAATAGTGCTTGCTGTAAAACAGTAGCACTAGCATCATTATGAGTAGCATCATTATCAAAGCGTTTGGTATTGGTCATAATTAAAGGGATGGACGCAGAAAAAATTGCTGAGTATTTAAGGTAACGCCAGATAGACGATGCCAAGCTTTGAGACAGGGCATTGGGTAACCGATCTAGATTTATAATCTAAGTATTATAAAGCAATTATAATTAATCGTCTTAAGTATAAAAGGTTGCTCTATTTTCTCTAAGAAAGCCTGCCAGACCTAAGCCATGACGCTGCGCCACTTGAACCGCAGTGCTAGTCGGTGCTGACATGCCTACCAACCAAAGTAGTTGACAACGAATGGCTTTTTGCACCAGTTCGATTGATAGTCGCGAAGTCATAACTACCAAATCAAGCTCTATTTTGCGACTTAGCTTCCAGCCTATTAGCTTGTCTAAGGCATTATGGCGACCCACATCTTCAAATAATTGAAGCTCACCTTGATATAAGGTTGCAGCAGCATGAACCGCCCCCGTCAACTTATGGGTTGACTGGGTTTTTTCAATCAAAGTTTTAATGGTTAAAAGGTCATCAAGACTAGGACGATTTTGATTTAGTCGATCTTGCCTGATCGCATAAGGGCTTAAATCAGGCAAAGCTTGCTTTAGACCGATGACACCACACATGCCACATCCAGTTCGTCCTGCCAGTTGACGTTTTTGAGCTAAGATTTTTTGATGACATCGCTGATTCAAAGTCAGCTCTATCATATAAGCATCATAATCTAATAATAAAGGCGCTAACCCAATAATGTCATCATTATTAACCCCTTTTTGGTCAAACTGTGTCAAATCTTTGGCCGTTTTGACAGGGGTTATTTCCCAATCTAATAGCTCCCAACTGTTTTCAATTAAGCCTTCGCTATATAAGAAGCCTAGAGCCAATTCATATAACTGTGCTGGGCTTGCCATCATTACTGCATAATGAATACCATTAATAACAATAGCTACAGCAGCTTCAACTGCCAAAGCCACATCACTAACCTCTATGCTTAGCTCTTGAGAAGGGCCAAGTTGTGGATAGCAATATTTCTGAGCACTATGAAGACGACTTAGAGTAAGCTCGTCGTGATTAGTATGGTCGATTTTATCTATCTTATTTCCTATAGTTTGACTACTAGGTTTTTTTTCCTGATTGCTGTGAGTGACCCCATCAGAATATGAAGCTTGTGTGGGGTCTATCAACATTTAACCTCTCCCATTATCTTAATAAATCTCCATAGCTCTTTGGTGAATACTTTAAGCTATGCAACTTTTTCTAAAAGTACAGTCACTGATTTATAGGAAGGCGTTAACGACTCGGTACTATGACTATCCAAATCCATAAGATCGTTACATTCAGGATAATAAGTTGCCACAGCATTAGCGGCTATGTCCATCTCGCTTAAAATAAGCGGGCCTAAATTTCGAATATTGCCCTCAGCATCTTTTCTTGAAATCATAACCTTATCACCTACTTTAAGGTTCATACGCTTCATTTCATCAGGGTGCATAAATAAAATGTCACGGCGATCAGTCTGACGATACCGATCCTCATAACCAAAAATCGTAGTGTTAAACTGGTCATGGCTACGCACACTAGTCAGTTGCCAAATCTTCTGTTTTTGCTCAGGCTGAAGCTTGGTAAGGTCAGCGTTATTTGCCTTATTCATCTCATCTACCACGTAAGTAATAGGATGCTTTGGTACTTCAAACTGCGCTTTACCACTGTCCGTCTTCCATTGACGATGACGCGCGGCATGATAAAGATGAAAGCCACGTTTGTTCTGTCTGATACGGTAGTTAAAGTTTTCAAATCCAGAGATAGCTTGGGCAATATAGTCACGGGTCAAATCATAATCTTCTGCCATCTTGTCCCAGTCTATCTTGCTTTGATTACCAAAATAAGCCTTAGCAATACCTGCCACAATCTGTGCTTCGGATTTTAAGTCATCACTAATAGGCTTAAGACTTCCTTGCGTACGTACAATCTGACACATTGAGTCTTCAATAGTCGCAAACTGCTCACCTTTACTGGTTATATATTGTTCCGTACGGCTTAAACAAGGCAATATTAGGTTATTCTGACCTGGATATAACATAGTTTCATTTAGCTTTGTCGCCACAAATACATTCAGCTCATTGTGAGTAAATGCCTGCTGAATGGCTTTCGAATCAGGTGCAGCTACAGAATAGTTACCACCCATACTGACAAAAGCTTTAATTTTTCCTTGCATCATTGCTTTAGCACCTGACACCACATCATAACCATGTTCTTGAGGCATTGGATGCTGAAATACGCTTTGAAGACTATCTAAAAGGGTTTTAGCTGGACGCTCATGAATACCCATAGTTCGATCACCCTGCACATTAGAGTGACCACGAACTGGAGAAGCCCCTGCCCCTTCAACACCAATCATACCCATTAATAGTAATAAGTTGGTAATCATCGCTACATTATCATCACCTTGGGTATGCTGAGTAATACCCATACCCCAAGTGCAAATAGTCGCTGAGCTTTCAGCAACCAATGTAGCTAATTCGATAATTTGTGACTGCTTAATACCACAACCACGCTCGATATCTTCCCAAATCTGAGCCTGTATCCACGCTCTTAATGCCTCAAATCCTGAAGTATGTTCGTTGATGAAATCAGTATCTAGCTTATCGTTTTCAATCAGCCATTTAGCCAAACCTGTCAATAGCGCAACATCACCACCAATTTGAATTTGCACCACTTCATCGACCATTGGCGCGCTACCCCCAGCCACCATGTGAGTCACCTTTTGAGGATTCCTAAATCTAGATAGCCCTTGCTCACGCATAGGATTAATAGAAATGATACGGCAACCTTGGTCATGGCAGTAAGCGAGCATCTCTAACATACGTGGGTGATTGGTAGCTGGATTTTGACCAAACATTAAAATAAGATTTGCTTTCTCAAAATCTTCTAATACAACTGTGGCTTTACCTACGCCTAACTGTTTACCCAACATTACGGAGGTAGGTTCGTGACACATATTCGAGCAGTCAGGAAGGTTATTAGTTCCAAAAAGACGAACAAATAATTGATATAAAAAAGCAGGCTCATTTGTCACACGGCCTGATGTATAGAACATGGCTTCGTGCGGAGAAGACAGTTTATGCAGTTGTTTTGCTATTTTAGAAAACGCTTTTTCCCACGAAATAGGAATATAACGGTCTTGTAGGGCATCATAGTATAATGGCTCGGTCAAACGTCCAGCTAGTTCAAGCTTATGACCATCATAGCTTTGTAGCTCAGTTACTGAGTGCTGTGCAAAAAACTTGGCATCGGCTTGTCGTAAAGTAGTTTCACTAGCCAGTACTTTAATCCCTGTCTCACAAACGTCTATCGCTTTATAGGAGTTATGGTCTGGCCATGCACAGCCTGGACAATCAAAACCACCATTAGGTTGATTGCTACTAAAGACACTGCGACTGCCCCGTAAGAATGCCTTGTAATCCATGAGCACACGTGAAGACTGTATCAATGCAGACCAGCCAGCGGCAGGGTGATTGTAAACTGGAATTTTGCGCATAAAAATCCTCATTACTAATAGTTATTATAGTCGTTTATTAAATTAAACCTTTTATTAAATCTGTTCTAACTGGGTAAGCTAATAACTTATACTCTAAAGAATTCATTTTATTTTAGTAACCTGAAGTTTAAAATCTATAATAATTCTTTAGGCTGTTTTTATAAATTTTATCTTGTAATTTTTATCCTATAGTTTTTTCTAATAACTTTTTTCTTATATTTTTTATTATAATTTTACTATATTAATAATAGTAGCTTAAATTAATTGGCTGCGTTGTATTTACTCTGTTGTATTAAAGCTATAAAAATCTAATTGATAGCAATACTTTCTATAACAGAAAATATTTTTAATTAACCTACAGCTTCTTTTTACTTAACCTACAGCCTATAAAGCTTTATAAGCATTACCCTATAATATTTAACTGTTATTAAACAAACTTTTCGATAAAAACTACAGACGAAAAAAAACGAGCCTAGGGCTCGTTTCTTTTTGACTCAATTAAAGTGGACTCACTTAATGGGTTTGCACTCTAACTTGTCTTGTCTATTTGGTTTCGACCAATTAAACGGCTGTGATACCATGGGCTTGTGGGCCTTTAGCACCTTGAGTTACTGTGAACTCAACTTCTTGGCCTTCAGCTAAGGTTTTGAAACCTGAGCTTGCGATTTCGCTGTAATGAGCAAAAACGTCTGGACCAGTTTCTGGTGCGATAAAGCCAAAACCTTTAGCTTCGTTAAACCACTTTACTGTACCTTTGATAGTATCTGACATATATAATCCTAATTTTAAAACATAATGACCATTTCGGTCGGGTAACGCTCTGAGCAACTACGGTAAATCTTAAAACGGAGGATTAATGCTAATACTACGAGGTAATGATTTGCTGCAGGACTTCTCTTAAGCAGGAGCACAGTATAGGGCGCCAACTACCCTTATGCAAGCTTTATTTTAAAAAATACTAAATGACTTAAAGACTTAGGGTAGAGTCAAAGCTTTTTAGACGTTGATAACGCTGTTCGACCAATTCATCAGTATCCCATTGCTTTAGCTCAGCAAGCTGTTGTACCAGCAACTTTTGTAAATTATCCATAACCGGCTTAGCATCTATATGCGCCCCCTCTCCCTCATCAATAATGGCATCGATCAAGCCTAACTGATACAGATTGGTAGAGTTTAGCTTTAAGGCTTCAGAAGCTACAGGTGCTTTTTCTGCAGTTTTCCAAAGTATAGACGCACAGCCTTCAGGTGAAATCACTGAATAAATGCTGTGCTGAAGCATATTGATTTTATCGCCAACACCGATTGCCAAAGCACCACCTGAACCCCCTTCCCCAATAATGGTAACGATAATAGGGGTTTTTAAACTACTAAAAGTTGCAATACTTTCGGCAATAGCTTGAGCTTGACCACGCTCTTCTGCCCCAACACCAGGATAAGCACCTTGAGTATCAATAAAGGTCAAAACTGGTAATTTGAAGCGCTCTGCTAATTTTACCAATCGAATGGCCTTACGATAGCCCTCAGGATACGCCATACCAAAGTTATGAGCAATACGCTCACGGGTACTGCGGCCACGATGTTGACCAATAACCAAGACGGGCTGACCGTTAAATCGTGCCAAACCACCAATAACCGCACGGTCATCGGCATATACTCGATCGCCATGAAGCTCATCAAATTCTGTGAACAGTTGCCCTACATAATCTAAGAATAAAGGGCGTTTAGCGTGTCTTGCTAAGCCAACGCTATCCCAAACTGCACTCATGGTAGGTCCTTAAAATAATATTTTTATCATAATTAGTGGTAGCAACCCTGATATGGTATCTGTATTTTGATAACACTACAGCCGAAGTACTGCTTATGCTTATGCTTATGCTTATGCTTATGCTTATGCTTGTGCTTATGCTTATTGTTGCTGAGCAATGTCTTGTAATACGGTTAGATCAACGCCCCACTTTTTGAATTGAGCAATATCATCTTGTAGATCAAAAACGAGCAAAGCATGCTCCTCAAAATCTGACTCAACTATAACTTGCCAGTTATCTACATCCAAAATATTAAGCTGTAAATCACTCTTGTCATGATCATTACGACTACGGTGTACCAACACTGCCAAGCGAAGTAGCAAACACAAATACACCAGTTTTCTACCACCGATATCTTGGACTTGCTCTAACATTTCTGATTTTAATTTGCGTCGATGGTTACGGGCCAATTGCGCCATACGTACTTGGTCAACTTGAGAGAAACCAGGGATATCAGAGAACTCTAATAAATAGGCACTGTGATGGTGATAGCCACTGTGACTAATGGCCAAACCAATTTCATGCAAATAAGCAGTACGGCGTAGAAGATCATTATCATCACTACTTAAATCTAATGCCTCATGGGTTTTTTCAAAAAGACGCTCACAAGTCTTCACCACACGCTTAGCTTGACGCTTGTCTACTGAATAACGCTCAACCAAAGCCTGAACACTGCGGTCACGGACATCTTCACTGGCAAATCTGCCAAGCATATCGTACATAACCCCTTCACGCAGCGCCCCATCAGAATAAGTCATAGTATCGATACCAAGGACTTTCATTGCCGCTAATAATACTGAAACCCCAGCAGGGAAAACCGCTTTACGGTGCTCTTTAACCCCTTCTAAGTCGATGTCTTCAACGCGGCCAATTTTTAGCAGCAGCTTTTGTAGATTTCTCACCCCTTGATAAGTAATCCGCTCTTGATCATCAGCCCACCCTTGAGCCACCAATACATTACGTACTGCCTTGATAGTGCCACTTGATCCCACCACACTAGTCCAGCCCGTTTTTTGATAAGTTGTACTAATGCGTAAAATCTCTTTTCTAGCGTCAGCAATGGCTTCATTAAAAGCATCTTCTGTTATATCGCCTGATTCAAAGAATCTTTTGCTATAAGCAACGCAGCCCATTTGCAAGCTTTCAGTCAATAAGGGATCAAATTCTTGGCCAATAATGAACTCCGTAGATCCCCCTCCAATATCAATTACCAGTCTTTTATCGATGCTCTCATTGGTATGTGACACGCCTAAATATATAAGGCGAGCTTCTTCACGACCAGCAATAATCTCAATAGGCTTAGGTAGAATAGCATTGGCACGTCTAATGAATTCATCAGCATTTCTGGCTTGGCGCAAAGCATTGGTCGCTACAATACGCAATCTATCAGCAGACACCGAGTCAAGTCTTCCCATAAATCGCGCTAAGCAATCAAGACCTCTTTGCTGAGCTTCTTCACTAAGGTGTCTATTTTCATCTAGCCCGGCTGCCAGTTGTACCTTTTCAGACATTGAGGCCACTTTACGTACCTCACCATGATCTAATCGTGCAATAGCTAAGTGAAAGCTGTTAGAGCCAATATCAATGGCCGCCATAAGTTCATTATTCGCTAGAAAATTATTAGGCATAAGTGACTTTACTTACCTTAAATAAATGCAAGAGTGAGAAGAATTTATTCATTATCGAATGTTCAAGATGTAATGAATGAGTCATTTTAGCTGTAATCATACTCTAAAGTATATTTTTTAATAGAATTGTATTTTACCAGACTGAGTAAAACATATGCCAAAAACACTAAGTAGGTTATAAAGACAAACATAAACGCAATCTTATTAAATCACTAAAGCTAATGAGTGGCAAGCCAGCCTTTATCAATAATATTATTTTTTAAATTGGATTTAGACGTTTATATCCAAACTTTTCATAACTGTCCAAAGCCAATTAAGTGATATAAATGCCTAACAAACAAAAAAAAACGATAACTCTTAATTAAGTTACCGTTCTTTTTTAAGTTAAAGTCTAAAGCTTTGTATCAATTAATCATTCAACATCTATTGCTTTGCCATCTCAGCTAACACTGACTCAGCTGCACTGATAGTAGCATCTAAGTCTTCAGTAGAATGTTTTGAGGACATAAAGCCTACTTCATAAGCTGAAGGCGCAAGATAAATACCTTGCTTCAGCATGCCATGGAAGAAAGTGTTGAACTTATCCATATCACACGCGGTCACTTCATCGAAGTTTTGAGGCAGACCAGCAGTTTTGTCTTGCATAAAGAACAGACCAAACATACCGCCTAATTTTGTAGAGCGTAGCTCAATGCCATATTTGTCAGCCGCAGCTTGAATGCCGTTAACTAGATAAGTCACTTTATCAGCCACCCCTTTATAAAAGCCCGGCTGGGTCAAGTCTTCAAACATGGCAATACCGGCACGCATGGCTAGTGGGTTACCTGATAGAGTACCAGCTTGATACACGCCGCCCATAGGTGCAATGCACTCCATGATTTTACGCTTACCGCCGAAAGCTCCCACAGGTAGACCTGCACCAATAATTTTACCAAAGCAAGTTAAGTCCGGCTCGATATCAAAGTAGGCTTGCGCCCCTTGTAGACCTACCCGAAAACCTGTCATCACCTCATCAAAAATTAACACCGAACCGCCCTTGGTACATTGATCACGTAAGGTATCATGGAATTCTTGAGTGGGTACAATCATGTTCATATTACCGGCGATAGGTTCAACGATAACGCAAGCAATCTCATCACCCCATTTATCAAAGCAGTCTATAATCGCTTGAGGATCATTGTAGGGCAAGGTAATGGTATGCTTGGCAAAGTCTGCAGGCACGCCTTGAGATGTTGGCTCACCGATGTCTAACATGCCAGAGCCTGCTTTTACCAATAGGCTGTCTGAGTGACCATGATAACACCCTTCGAATTTCACAATTTTGTCACGGCCTGTATAGCCACGCGCTAAACGAATAGCGCTCATAGTCGCTTCCGTACCTGAGCTTGTCATACGGATCATCTCAACGCTGGGTACGATATCGCAAATAATGTCTGCCACTGAAGTTTCAAATGTGGTTGGGGTACCAAAGCTTAAGCCATCTTCAGCGGCTGCCTTGACCGCCTCAATTACTTTAGGATGAGCATGACCTAAAATCATTGGTCCCCATGAACCGACGTAATCAATGTACTCATTATCTTCGGTATCATAGATTTTACTACCGGCTGCTTTGTGCATGAACACAGGCGTTCCGCCAACACCGGCAAAAGCACGCACTGGCGAGTTAACGCCACCTGGAATGTGTTTTTTGGCTTGTAAAAATAGTTGCTCGTTCTTTGTACTCATATTTGCATTCCTAATATTGACCCTTTACTTAATATCGAAAATTTTAATTTCTGAAAGTAGAGCTTACGGTTTCAAAAACTTTTAAAACAGGTTCTAAAAAAGTGGCATAAACTTATTGTGCCTATCTTAACAAAAAAAAGTCAGCTTTAATGACAGCACTTTGTATTTTTCTAAGTTTGTTTTTTTTAACTGCCTAACTAAATGGCAGGTTTTAACCGCTTGTTTAAGTGCTTTTGATGAGATGCTGCAAAACAATGTACTTGGGTATAACAAGTAAGATTTGATGATTATTGTTAGCTATCATCAATAAGATATAAGTAAATGCAAGATAATCCTAAATCAAAGCCTATTAATTGATTAGAATTAATGGTAATATTATTTAGTTAAATTAATAAATAAATATGAGACAGTTTGATTTTTAGTGATTTTGATACTTCGCTAACTAGTATTAAACTTTCATTTATATAAACTCTTTAAGGATTTTTCAACCGTTATGGATGATATTAAACAACAAGTCGAATCTACCACATCTTCAAGAGTAATCCCTTCCATGCAAACTTTTGAAGCACTTCAAATTATTGAGAAACTAAGTGAAGGTATCAACCCTCTATCAGAGGAAGCATTAGCGCCTAGTAGCCTATGCTTAGATAGTGATATCCAAAGAGCGTTACAGGTCGCTATATTAGCACTTGAATCAAGAGTGAAATGGATTGAGAAACAAGCACTTTTACCAGCCAATGCAGGCAAGCCTTGGAAAACAGAAGAAGAAATTAGCCTTACTGATAGTTTTGATAAAGGCGATAGTGTCGATATGCTCGCCGAACGTCATCAACGAACTAAAGGCTCTATTACTGCTAGATTAATTAAAACAGGCAGAATTAGCGCTTAGTTAGGTGATAAAACGCACTTAAACTACCTTAATAGAAGCCCATAAAACAGGAGCAATATATTGATTGCTCCTGTTAAATATCGTCATACCAATAGATGAGCTTTATAAATAACTAAAATTAAAAATTGCTTCTATTTAAATATAGAGCACTTTAAATAGCTAAGTCTTCTTTTTCACCTAACTCATATAAAGCACCAGCACGGCCAACAATCAGAGGATCAATGTTACCCACCTGTTCTTTGTCTCTACCATCATACGGAAGTTTGTTTAACACATATCGCATGGCGTTTAGACGGGCACGTTTTTTACAATCTGATTTGATAACAATCCAAGGAGATTCGGCTGTGTCGGTATTGTAGAACATGGCTTCTTTTGCCAATGTATAATCATCCCATTTATCTAGTGACGCCTTATCAATAGGCGACAGTTTCCACTGTTTTAAAGGATGTGCTTCACGCTCGGCAAAGCGACGACGCTGCTCATCACGGCTCACGGAAAACCAAAATTTAATTAAATGAATGCCTGAGTCAATTAAATGCTTTTCAAAATCAGGGGTTTGCTTCATAAAAATTTGGTACTGCTCTTCAGTACAAAAGCCCATTACGCGTTCTACGCCTGCACGGTTATACCAAGAACGGTCAAACAATACCATTTCACCTGCAGCAGGTAGATGCTGAGTATAACGCTGAAAATACCATTGACCCATTTCTCGTTCAGAAGGTTTATCTAGAGCAACTACTCTGGCACTACGAGGATTTAGATTTTCCATAAAGCGTTTAATAGAGCCACCTTTACCGGCTGCATCGCGACCTTCAAAGATAATCACCACTTTTTGATCATTTTCACGAACCCATTTTTGTAACTTAAGCAACTCTACTTGTAGATGATATTTCTGTTTTTCATAAGTTTTGCGAGACAAGCGATTTTTATAAGGATAGCCACCTTCACGCCAGTTGTCTGACAACTCATCATCTCTTTTGGTGCCCGTTTTGACCACATTGGCTAAAGCATGTTTGGCAAATAAATCTTTCAGCTTTTCCAGATCATCAGGAGAGGCATCATGTATCAAAGCTTGTAAATGATCAGAGATACTATCGAAATCACCATTATTAAGATCTTTTAACAGAACCTCATCAATAACCTCTTTGATTTTGATTCGTGAAGCATCCTTTTTCTTTTTAGTTACATATTCTTCAATCTGCTTTTCATCAGTCACATAGTCATCATTAATTTTCTCAGATTTACTACTTTTTTTTGACATACCCACTCCTCATAGTTAATTATCTATTCAAAAAAAGATAATTTTATACATTTATTATAGCAAAGACCGATTGTATTATTTACTTAAACTTAGTATATATGAAATGTTTAATGGGGTTGACAAATAAACCCTTAAATAAATTATGGATTATGGCTAAATTGTAGAGATTTAACTTGAAGATAGTATCTAAGGGAGTAAAAGCTGTTGATTTGCTATATAAATTTATAACATGATGATTAACCCTATCCTAAGTACAGTTAACCCTCTATAATCAGAGCTAATGACAGCGTTGTTATTACGATAAAATTACTTAAAAATTGCTAAAATAAGCGATTGAATAACGCATAATCCGAACCGTTTACCAATAGAATACTTTAGTGATGATACCGAAGCTACTTAGATAATGTGGCTAAGTTTATTGCTGGTTTCGACCATGGAGATATTAGGTGCCCAATATGAGTCGCATTGTTTTGACCACATCGTCTTCTGGGCTTGATGATATGGATATCCAACATAATATCGAGCTCATTCGTTTACGTATCCACGTCAATAACGTTGAGTTTATCGACGGTAAAAACATTAGTAGTGAACGTTTGCAATATTTAATGAATGAAGTCAGTCACTCACCAGTTCATACCTCGCCAGCCCCAGCGCATGAAGTGGCAATGATATTAAGCAATCTACAAAATAGAGGCATCAAAGAGGTGTTTATTACCACCCTATCCTCTCAAGTTAGTGAAAGCTATAATATCATTAAAGAAGTGTCTCAAAGCTTTAAAGACAGCTTAGATATTTATGTTTATGACACTAGAGATTTAAATGCTTGCGAAGCGTTATTGGCATTAGAAGCCGAGCAATTAATGAAGCAGGGTCACAGCATGCCTGATATTGCCAGTCGACTCGATACGCTTCGTAGTAGCCATAAAATGCTATTTGTTGCTGACGATTTATCGTATTTGATTAAGAATAAAAAAATATCAGGTACAGCAGGATTTTTCGCTAATTTGTTTAGTATAAAGCCAGTTCTACAAGTGTCTAATGAGGGACGTGTACTGCCTATTAGCAAAATTCGTAAAATAGACAAGGCATTTAATTATATTATAGACCAATTTACTGAAACGCTGCAGAGTAGTAATTCATTTGGCTATATGTTAAGCGCTGGGCGTCCGGATTTAGACAGTCGATTTATGGAAATGCTTAGGAATAAAACCGGTGTAAACAGTGTCGTAGTCTTGCCAGTATCAGCCATTTCACTGGCTAACCATGGTCCAAGTGGCTTAGGTTTATGCGTATTTAAAGGTGATATTCCTTACGCAGCTAGACTGTGTAAACCATTATAATGCTATATATGCAATAAAGCTGAAAAAGGTCTCACAGGGTAAGTTGTGAGACCTATTTTGATAATTAGAATAAATTCTAATAGGTTAAAAGCTTTTTTAACCAAGTAAAAGCTTTTTTGATATCAAAATCAGCTTAGGCTTTCTTAACTACAGAAGACTTAAGCTTCATTTGACCAAAGCCGTCCACTTTACAATCGATATCATGATCATCTGGTGCATCGTGAATTAGGCGAATGCTTTTAACCTTAGTGCCAACTTTTAGAGGAGTAGATGACCCTTTAACTTTTAAGTCTTTGATGACTGTAACGGCATCACCATCTTGTAATTCGTTACCAACCGCATCACGAATTACAGCGTCTTCAGTAGCTGCCGTGCCATCTAACTCAGTAGCACTCCACTCATGAGCACACATAGGACAAACCAATAAAGCACCATCTTCATAAGTTAAATCAGAGTCGCAATTAGGGCAATTAGGTAAGCTCATTTTATCCTCATTTCAATTATTTAATTTTTTAGCATTGGTTTTATAATGCTCAGTATAGGGCTCAGTATAGTGCTTTGTATTGTAGCCTAAACTATAAATTTTTGCTTTGTCCATATAATACTTTGTCTAGCCATTGAAATTTAAACCCCGAACCAAAATATCATTTCTAGCTATATTATCGAAAAAACAACCTATGTCATCAAAATAATAACGAAGGAATAAGACCTTGAGTACTCTAAATTTTAAACAAATTACCTTACAAGGTGAAGATGCAGCCAAGTTTTTACAGAGTCAATTAACTGTTAATGTTAATAAGATTGATTTAAGTTATCTACCTGCTGCTATTGCCAACCTAAAGGGCCGTATCGAATTTGGAATTTGGGTTAAGAAACAATCTGAAAATCAGTTTGATATAGTTACTAGTGCCGATTGTATAGCTAGCTTTCAGGCCCATTTAAAAAAATTCGGCGCTTTTTCTAAATTTACGACTTCAGAACCTACTGATATTTACCCATGTGTTCTAGGGTCTGAAACCGGAACAGAAGAAGCCACTTTTAGTCATACTGCAGATAAATGTGATGTCAGTAAATGGCAGGCTTTAAGTATTGCCACTGGCAACTATTGGATTGTAGCCGCCACCCAAGGTATCTTCCAACCGCAAGAGTTAAGACTACATCAACGTGGTGGTGTAGATTATGACAAAGGTTGCTACTTAGGACAGGAAGTCATCGCTCGTATTTATTTTAAAGCATCACCTAAAGCTTTCTTACATCGCATTCGAGCTAAAGGTAGGGTGCCTGAGCCAGGCGAAAACTTAGATAAAATCCAAGTGGTGAATGCCATTGCTCAAGATGACATTATAGGCTTTGAAGCCTTAGTTGTGGCACGTCCTGAGCATTTACAAGACTCTGAGGTTGAAATATTACCTCTACCTTTAGCTTTGCAAGGTAGCGTGGCACGTGAGCCCTGATAAATTAATATTGAATATATAAACTAAATGATTTCAACTTAATAGCAAGTAAAAAAATTGCTAGAAAAAAAGCAATCGTAAGATTGCTTTTTTATTATTTTATCATCAGCATAGTGGTGATATTAATGGGAGTTATTGAACACTAGCTATAGATTTGTCTGCTCTATCTTTCATTTTACTTTTAAATTTGGCTTGATGCTGTGTATGCATTTTTTGAAGCTCTGCTTTTTGCTCACTGGTTAAGACTTGCGCCATAGCATGCTGTAATTGAACACGTTCAATAAATTTTTGTTTTGAAACTGCCGCTTGTTGATCTGCCAATCTGTTCAAAGCTGTCATATCTAAATTTGGGTTGTTTACAAGCGCTTGAGTCTGAGCCTCAAACTGCTGCATTTGAGCTAACTTTTGCTGGCGGTTGGCTTCATGTTGCTCTTTATTGACTTCACGAAGTGCTTGCAATTGTGCTTTTTGTTGCTCGCTTAAATTCAACTTTTCAATACCGCGACCCATGCCGCCGCCCATACCCTTATGATGACCCATCATATGATCACCTTTTTGATGTTGACTAGGGTTTTGCTGGTACATTTTAGTGGCTGGTGAAGTTTGAGATTGAGAAACCGCACTTGCTTCAGTGCATCCAATTACCGCGAAACTGCCTGATAGAACCAATATGGTGCTTATTACTGTTTTTTTCATAAAGACAACCCTTTATATGGATTAAAAATTAATGTTAGGTTTTTATTCAACCCTCTTTGCTGATAACCGTCATAATAGGACAGTTCCATGTAACTTAATTTGATGAAATTTTAAGAAAGGTAACAATTGCAACAGCACTAACGCTGATAGCTTGCTTGTGCAGTAAACCATAGTTAGTATTAGTATGGATTGATATTTGATATTTGATATTTGATATTTGATATTTGATATTTGATGTTTGATGTTTGATGTTTTTTAGATGATGAACTAGTAATCTTGTTTATCTATCTACTTATCAGGATACAGTGATGACGCATATCTTATTGGCTGATGATGATGCCGAGCTTTCTGACTTATTGGTAGAGTATTTGACCAACCACGGTCTTACATGCGATTGCGCCTACGATGGTGAACAAGTACTAGAAAAAATTAAATTTCTTAAGTATGACTTAATCGTTCTCGATATTATGATGCCTAAGATTGATGGACTTAGTGTGCTACGCCAACTGCCTACTTTAACTCAGACACCAGTAATTATGTTGACGGCAAAAGGAGATGAAATTGATCGTATTATAGGTCTAGAGTTAGGTGCTGATGATTATATCGCTAAGCCCTGCAACCCTCGTGAACTATTAGCGCGTATTAATGCGGTCATAAAGCGAGCTATAACGCAAACAACTGACTTAACATCTCTAATCCATGAGCGTCTAGAACTTGATCAAGCCCACCGTATGTGTAAGGTCGATGGTGAGATACTACAAGTGACTGGTACTGAGTTTGATTTATTGGTCGCTTTATTACAGCAACAAGGCAATGTAGCTAGTAAAGAATGGCTATCCCAAACTGTTTTGCAACGTGAACTTCAGCCTCTTGATAGAAGCTTAGATGTTCATGTATCACGGCTAAGAAAAAAGCTACAGCCTTTTCATGAGGACCCAATTAAAGCGGTTCGTGGCAGAGGTTATCAGTTGGTTCTATAGAGTAACGTCAACATGAATAAACCTGCATTTCCCAATGTCTTATCTCGACGTATTCATCAGCCTATTACCTTATTTTGGCGACTTTTTTTAAGTATGTTGGCGATATTATTACTGACTTCAGCTTTATCAGTTGGCATAGAGCGATGGATTAATACCAAAGAGATTAGTAAAAGAATGGAGCAACAAGTTGCTCGATTACTTATCATACGTCAAGATGTAGAAACCGCATTACATAATGACGACCTAGAGGCCGTAAGAAAAATTTATAAAGACAATAAAGGGTTAAAACCACAAATTCGTATTATCGATGAACAAGGCACCGTGATTCTGCCGAAGTTTGACCGTTTTCATCCTGAAAATGATAAAAACAATCGGCATCGTACACAAACGCCTTCTGAATTCGAACACCCATCAAAGTTCGACCCTATTCAAGCACCGCAGCCTTCAAGCTGGTTTGATAAAGATTCTAGTTTAGTATCTCCTTTATCTAAACAACCTTCGCAGCAGGTCAGTGCAGATATTAGTAACTACCCTGAACTTGCAGATACTAAGGTCGTTTCAGATAGCAGTAAAACCTATATTATCCAGCTTCAACCTAAACTCTCGCTACATGACCTTGAATCCCTAAGACGAGGTCATACCCTAGTTAGGGTCTTGCTTATTTTAGTGTTTAGCATACTTGTTTGCTACTGGTTAAGCCGAGCCCTTATAGAACGTATTCACCGAGTCCAAAAAGCGGTACATTTGATGAGTGAAGGCAGTTTTGACGCTGGCGAAACCCTTAAGGATTTGGGTAACGATGAATTAGGGCTGTTAGCAAAAGATGTGTCTAAATTATCGACACGCTTGGCCAATAGTGAGATGGCGCGCAAACAAATGTTAAGTGATATATCTCATGAACTACGCTCCCCTCTTGCTAGGCTAGAGGTAGCCACTGAGTTAACTCGCGATTTTGCGCCAGAGGCAGGCGACTACCTTGACCGAATTGAAAAAGAATCATCCCGTATGAATGAGCTAATTGAGCACATTATCCAGATCCAATCACTTCAAATGCGCCACAATACTCTAGATATTGAAGCCCATCAATTGGTTAATTTATATACATTACTCGAAGAAATAAAACAGGACGTGTGTTTTGAGTTTTATGACAAAGCAGTAAAATGGCAATGGTCAAACGACTTAATCCCCCTAAAAGCTCAGGATTCAGTCTATAAACTTATGGGTGATCCTAAACAATTACATAGCGCTCTTGAGAATATTATTCGCAATGCTTTTACTCATACTACACCTGATTCATCGGTAATAATTGATATTCAACAATTTATTCATCCCGAAAAGCAACAGCCATATTTGAAAGTAAGAATCATCGATGCTGGCAGTGGAGTTGCAGAAACAGACCTTCAACGTATCTTCCATCCTTTTGTGAGGTTAAGTGCTTCGAGAGAACGTCTGCATCAGACTAAAGCTGACTTACATTCAGATAAAAAATCGCGCTCCACTACCAAAGTAAGCGGTCATGGTTTAGGATTGGCCATTGCTCATGCTATCGTTACAGCACATCAAGGAGAGCTTATAGCTTATAATCGTACAGACGGGCAATCTGGACTAATTGTTGAAACCATTCTGCCTACGCATCTTTAATTAATGGTTACCAGAATTATTAGTTAGCAATCAGCCTATAAGATTAAAATTAAATATTCATTGTAAAATATAGGTTAAATACAACAAAGCCGCATAAATTTAATTATGCGGCTTCTTAGTTGTCATCCTGACAGTCTATTATTAATAACCCCATCCTAGAATTAATAATAACGTGAGCATCCTACTCAGTTGTACCTTTTATTCTAATCTAAATGCCACTTCCTGTGATAACTTAGTTAAGAATATGTATCCTTACAGTAGCTCATGATTTTACAGTCACCTGATTAACAGTTACCTGATTATCACGAATCATCGTCCTTGATGAAGTAAAGCTATGATCTCAAATTTGAGGCGATATTGTAAGACGTAGAAAACGTCTTAAGATGTAAGCATATGCTTACATGTAATCATTTTTATTAATATAAAACATCTCGATAATCTTTAGATAAGATTTATTCTAATTGCTAACAATCATAATCTAAAAGCTGTCATAACTCATACACGCAGATACACAACTTACTTAAATAAAGCGCATAATTGGTTTGAAGTAATCTAATAGTTTTTAAATTGATGCTTTTAAAAAAATACTTTGTGATTTGTATGCTTTATCAACTGTCCAATTACGAGAGGAATATTATAATGAATAAAGAAAATTTTAGAGGCGAATGGAATCAGCTTAAAGGCACAATTAAACAGCAGTGGGCTGATTTGACTGATGATGATTTGACCCATGCTGAAGGCAGCTTTGATCGATTGGTAGGTAAAATCCAAGAACGTTATGGAGATAGTAAAGAAAAAATTGAGAAACAAGTTCAAGAATGGCGTATTAAGCACGATATTTAATAAATATCTATTTATAGTTTTTTGATTGATCAATTTTTTATTT
>NZ_JAGLBC010000185.1 GCF_018260395.1 Psychrobacter sp. | reverse complement strand
TAGTGAAAGTTGAGATTTAGGGATGGTTTGTTCTTATCGTGCAAAGGTTTCTATATAGCTAATTATAAGTTTTATTTGTTATAAATATTATAATACTATACCGATTTTTAACCCATTATTATTGATTAATTAGTGATATTTGAAGGGTGTAGTCATCAAAGAGTAGAATAATTTTAAAAAAGCTTACATAATGTGAAAGTTATGTTAAAACACTTTGTGTTAATAAATTGACGTGCTATGATTAGTTTTAGATAACAAACATGTCTGTAGTGTTACACAATTAAGAATTTAGTGCTCTTATTTTTGCTAATAAAAATGCACAAGTATATGGTTTTTATTTGTAGCTATTGCAAGTCTTGTTTCGGTTACTAAGTGGTCTTTAGCCACTTCTTATACCCAGTATTAGCATTTCAGGCTTCAGCTTATATGCTTTAATTGGGATTTAATTGAAGTCTTATATAATAAGTTTTAGGAAGTAGATTATGTCAGCTCGTGAGCAAGGTACTGTTAAGTGGTTTAATGATGCAAAAGGATTTGGTTTTATTCAACGTGAAAGCGGTGAAGATATTTTTGTTCATTTCCGTGCTATTCAAGGTGACGGCTATCGTTCACTTCAAGACGGCCAGAAAGTAGAATTTGTAGTTACTGAAGGTGATAAAGGCCTACAAGCTGAAGAAGTTACTAAAGTAGACGCTTAATTCCAATTTAATTGTTATTGGTATAAAGTCTTTTTCTAGCCTATACATATTGAACCAAAAAGCCAATGTGTCAAATTTAAATGCGTTCTCGCTTATTTAAATTTGACATGTTGGCT
This sequence comes from Psychrobacter sp., assembly GCF_018260395.1. Lineage (GTDB taxonomy): Bacteria > Pseudomonadota > Gammaproteobacteria > Pseudomonadales > Moraxellaceae > Psychrobacter. The sequence goes on along the minus strand of NZ_JAGLBC010000185.1, from coordinate 2,836 downwards.
TTTTTTGATGCTATGACAAAAATTAGCTAATCTTGTTTGGGTATTGTTAAAGGTAATGACCTATAATAGCCCAACGTTAAATCAAATTAATGTCGCTTAAAGAGGTTATCAATTAAGTCTATTGAATGTATTAAACTAAGTATTATCTTATAATATTCATAATTAAAATAATAATCACAATTAAATTAATAAGTTAAGGAAGTTATATGGATGATTTTATTAAATTTAATGATTTGGACTTAACCGATAGTGTCTTAAAGTCTGTAGAAGATTTAGGTTTTACGGAGTTAACCCCAATTCAAGCTAAAATCTTACCGTATACTTTAGCTGGACAAGATGCTATTGGTCAGGCTCAGACAGGGACTGGAAAAACAGCCACTTTTTTAATTACCATTATTGAAGCCTTGTTAAAGCGACCATTTCAAAAAGATGAACTGCGCTATTTGGGTGAGCCAAGGGCTTTAATTTTGGCGCCGACCCGAGAGCTTGCAAATCAAATTTATGAAGATGCCATTGCTTTAACTAAGTTCACAGAGTTAAACAGTATCTGTATCATGGGCGGGGTAGATTATGAGCAACAAATTAAGGCTTTAGATCTGCAATTTATAGATATTTTAATTGCGACGCCAGGTCGTTTGATTGATTTAATATATAAGAGTCATGTATTTTTGGACCGCATCGAAGCATTTGTTCTAGATGAAGCAGACCGTATGATGGATATGGGCTTTATACCAGATATTAAACGATTAATGCGTTATATGCCGTCCAATACTGATAGGCAAAGTTTATTATTTTCAGCTACGTTTAATCAAGATGTGATGAATTTAGCTTATCAATGGTTATCTAATCCAGTATTTTTAGAAATTGAACCTGAGCACAAAACCAGTGACTTGGTGGATCAACATTTTTATTTGTTAACTGAAGCAGATAAGTTTGAAGCTTTATGTCGCATATTAGCGTCTGAGCAAGCAGATAAAGTAATCGTTTTCGCTAATAGAAAAGATCAAGTCAAAAGATTATTTAATCGCCTTGGCGCACAGCATAATGTGGTGATGTTGTCGGGTGATATAGATCAGGGAAAGCGAGAGCGATATTTGGATAAGTTCAAAAATGGCAATGCCAAGGTGCTAGTTGCTACTGATGTGGCTGGACGTGGTATTCATGTTGACGACGTAAGTCATGTTGTAAACTACACCTTGCCCGATCAACCTGACGACTACGTACACCGTATTGGTCGTACTGGCCGTGCTGGTCAACAAGGGGTGAGTATTAGCTTTGTTAGTGAAGATGATGCATTCAACTTGCCGGCAATTGAAGCGCATTTAAATACCAAATTAAAGCTTGAACAGTTTAACTAAACACTTATTAACTAAGCTCATTTCAATAAGTTAGTTATTTACAAGTTAGTTATTAATAAGTACTTATTAACAAGCTACTCATAAAGTCTTTATTAAAAATCATTAAAGAGATATTTATTGCAAAATACCTTTTTATTTTTATAACTATTATTAGATAAAGCGGTTAATTTAATGCCTTTAAAAAATACTATTCAGCAGACTGATGCTCATGCTCCATAGAATTATGGTTTTCACTTTCTGAGTTACCTTGCATACTGTTATTGGACATATCTTTTGCATTATGCATATTATGATCAGCCGTATTCTGCATATGGTCCATATTTTGCATATTGCTCATATCATGGTTGGGCATGTTTTCAGACATATTATGCATTTGGTGGTCACCATGTGTGCCATGATCACCGTGGCCTCCTGAATGATGCATTACCATAGGCAATGCAATCACGGCTAATCCTGATAAAATCATAATTACACCATTTAGTTGGCGCAACTTATAACGGCCAATCTGTTTATGTAACCAGCCCACAGTTTCTTGCGTAGCCACCAACATAGGCACAGTGCCTAAGCCGAATACGAACATTAATAACGCGCCAGCGCCAACGTTATTACTGACAGCTGCCATCAATAGTGCGCCATATACTAAGCCACAAGGCAAGAATCCCCATAATAACCCTGCCGCTAAAGCTTTTGGAAAAGTATTTAACGGAAAAACCTTTTGACGTAGCGGAGATAGTTTTTTCCAGACGCCCATGCCTAATTTTTCAAGTTTGTTCAAAAAAGGCATACCAAGCATAGATAACCCGATAAAGGCCAGAACCAAACCCAGTAAAATACGCGGGGTTGAATTACCCGTTAATAAAGGTGCTAAAACTGTGGTACCAATAAGGCCTGCAATAATCCCTAAAATAGAATAGCTAATAAGCCGACCAAAATGATAAGTGGCAATAAGCCCTCTTTTTTTTAGTGGACTAACGTCTTGCATTGACAACCCAAATGCCGTTACTAAGCCACCACACATACCCAAACAATGTGGAGATCCAAAAAAACCCATTGCAAATGCCGCTACTAATAAAGGGGTAGTCATAACAAATAATCCGTATAGTTTGATTTATGAGACTAATCTAACGTTCTACAAGTGCAAACTATTGATCACCATTTGCATCATTATTATGGCTTGCAGGAAGAGAGTGATCGCTATTCATGAGAGTATTTGAATTTGCAGAAGCTGCATTGTCTTTAGGGTTAGTGGCTTTTGGAGATATAGAATTAGAGCCTAAGATTTGTCTGCGCTCTTGACGATCATCCAATATGACACGCTGGGATTCATTATCTAAATCCTCAAATTGATTGGATTTTACTGCATAACGAACTGCCCAAATGCCAACAACAAAAAGCATTAGGCTCAACGGAATAAGTAAATACATACTAACCATATCGGGCATCCACTTTAAAAATAATAACAAACTTGATATGTATAG
>NZ_JAGLBC010000184.1 GCF_018260395.1 Psychrobacter sp. | reverse complement strand
GTTAATCTGTGGCTCTATCATACTATTTCTTTGAGGGATAGTGCGTAAGTTCTAATAAATTATCAATGTATGTAAAGTATTGCCTCGAGGCTCGTATATAATAGATAACAAATAATTTATGGCTTTAGATTGAATTGCCCTTGTATCTATCAATGTTGTTACCATATATAATAGATAAAATTTTTTTATGGTCTGCTGGCATAATGCAGTCCTGAGTCGATAAGTAGGTCTACATAGTTATGTTGTCAAAAATAATCGGAAGCGTAGTTGGTACTAAGAACGATCGTGAACTAAAACGTATGCGTCAAATTGTCGCAAAAGTAAATGCTCATGAAGCAGCAATATCTGCCCTGACAAATGAACAGCTTCGAGATAAAACAGCAGAATTCAAAAGTAGGTTTGATGCAGGAGCCAGCTTAGACTCTCTATTACCAGAAGCTTTTGCGGTTTGTCGTGAAGCTTCAGAGCGTGTGCTTGGTATGCGCCACTATGATGTGCAGATTATCGGTGGTATTACCTTGCATGAAGGTAAAATTGCAGAGATGCGTACAGGTGAAGGTAAAACCTTAATGGCAACGTTAGCCATTTACCTAAATGCGATTAGTGGTAAAGGCGTTCATGTGGTTACCGTGAACGATTACCTAGCTGCCCGTGATGCTGAGTTAAATCGTCCCTTATTTAGCTTCTTAGGTCTAACTGTGGGAATTATTTATTCTCAGCAGCCGCCACATGAAAAAATTGAAGCTTATCAAGCTGATATTACTTATGGTACCAATAACGAGTATGGTTTCGACTACCTACGCGATAACATGGTATTTAGTTTAGCCGATAAAAAACAGCGATCTTTGAACTATTGCATTATTGATGAAATTGACTCAATTTTAATTGACGAAGCACGAACGCCTCTTATTATTTCTGGTCAAGCAGACGATTCTTCTGCGACTTATGCTTTGATTAATAAAATTATACCGCGTCTAAAACGTTCAAAAGATGAAGAAGCGAATAAAGAAAATGAAGATGGTGACTTTTGGATTGACGAGAAGAACCGCTCAATTGAAATCAGTGAGAAAGGCTACGAAAAGATTGAGTCTTTTTTAATTGAAGTCGGAGAGCTTGGTGAAAACGAAAGCTTATACAGTCCAATACGCTTGCCATTACTGGCTCATGTTCAAGCTGCTATTCGTGCGCATCATATTTTTGTAAAAAACATCCATTATATCGTTGAAGATGGGGAAGTCATCATTGTTGACGAAAATACTGGTCGTACCATGCCAGGTCGTCGTTGGTCAGAAGGCTTACACCAAGCGGTTGAAGCCAAAGAAGGGGTAGAGATACAAGCTGAGAACCAAACCCTAGCGACCACTACTTTCCAGAACTATTTCCGTCTATACAATAAGCTTTCAGGCATGACTGGTACTGCCGATACTGAAGCTGCAGAGTTTAAGTCAACTTATGATATTGATGTGGTAGTTATTCCTACTCATATGCCTATTGCTCGTATTGACTTAGATGACCAAATTTTCTTAACGAAGCTGGGTAAATACAAAGGTATTATCCGTGAAATTAAAGAAATTCAATCAAAAGGTGCACCTGTTCTAGTAGGTACTGCCACCATCGAGGCCAGTGAAGAGTTATCTTACCTGTTGGATCAAGAAGGCATTAAACATAATGTACTAAATGCCAAACAGCATGAACGCGAAGCAGAAATTATTGCTCAGGCTGGTAGTCCAAAAGCGGTAACTATTGCCACTAACATGGCAGGTCGAGGTACTGATATTATCTTGGGTGGTAACTGGCAAGCACATATTACTGACCCAGAGAGTGTCAGTCCAGATGAAATGAAGCGTCTGAAACAAGCTTGGCAAATAAAGCATGATGAAGTTCTAGCGGCTGGTGGCTTACATATTATCGGCTCTGAGCGCCATGAATCACGTCGTATTGACAACCAACTACGTGGCCGTGCTGGTCGTCAGGGAGATCCTGGTCAATCACGCTTCTTTTTATCATTAGAAGATGACTTAATGCGTATCTTCGCTGGTGACCGTGTGGTAAATATGATGCGTGCCATGGGTCTAAAAGAAGATGAGGCTATTGAGCATAAAATGGTTTCACGCTCTATTGAAAACGCCCAAGGTAAAGTAGAAAGCCGTGACTTTGATGCACGTAAAAACTTACTTAAATATGATGACGTGGCCAACGATCAGCGTAAAGTTATTTATTCTCAGCGTGATGATTTATTGGCAGAAGCAGACTTAAAAGATGCGATTGAAGATATGCATCGTGACGTCTATGATGCTTTGATTAGTCAATTTATTCCACCAGGGTCTATTGATGATCAATGGAATATTGATGGCTTAGAAGATGAGTTGGAAAGCGAGTTTAAATACTACTTGCCTATTAATGATTGGCTAGATGAAGACCGTCGTTTGGATGAGGAAGGTCTTCGTGAAAAAATCATAGAAACCGCCATTGAGCGTTATCGTGATCGTCGTGATCAAATGTCTCCTGAGAATGCAGCCCAGCTTGAGCGTCACTTTATGCTACAAAGCTTAGATCGCCATTGGAAAGAGCATTTAACACAAATGGATCAATTGCGCAAAGGTATTCATTTACGTGGTTATGCCCAAAAAGACCCACAGCAAGAATATAAACGTGAGTCGTTTGAATTATTTCAAATGATGCTAGGCGCGATTAAGTCAGATACGGTTCAAGATTTATCACGCGTCCATATTCCGACTAAAGAAGAGTTAGAGGCAATGGAAGCTGAACGTTTGGCTCAAGCTGAACGTCAACGTATGATGTTTGAACATGATGAAATAGACAGTCTAACTGGTGAACGTCATAATGATCCAGAAGTAGCCGCATTAAATCAAATGCAACACAATACTAGACAAATGGGTGGAACTAACGCATCACAAGCTAAAGGTGAAAATCCATATGAAGGTATGAATATCAGTCGTAATGCACCTTGTCCTTGCGGGTCTGGGCTAAAATATAAACAATGTCATGGCAAAATATAACAGATATCAAAGTGGTTTTATTTTTGAACTATTAGCGAAATATAAGTAATCAAATAAAACAACTGAAAAGGTTAGGGTTTTAATATTTACTAGTAAGATATGCATATAAAAGGAGAATGACTATGATAGGCACAAAACAATCTATGAAGTTAGTGGTATTAACTTCAATGGTAGCTGCAGTAATGGGACTTACCGCCTGTCAAAAAAAGTCAGAAAAAGCTCCTGAAACGAAGGTTGATACAGACGTTCCAATGTCTGCTGAACCAGCTGAAAATAATGATCCTGTTATCGTTGCAGATGACCTTGACGATGTTGATGCTCGATCAGCGAGTCTTGAACAAGAAGATATAAATAAAGCACAAGGCCAATCTGATGATGCTATGGATGATCCTGAACAAGATACTCAGCAACCTGATTTAAACGACACACAACCGGCTACAAAAGAATCTGTACCCAACTAATAGTCTTTACGTCTTCTAATATTGCATTGACCTTATGGCATGGGTCATATATCTTTATTTAGAATTTATAAGATTTTATGAAGCTCGTAAAAAAAAGCCAGCAAATTATTGCTGGCTATTTTTATGTCTTTGTCCCGTCCTAAAATAAGTTTACGAAAAGGAAGCTTATAAATGGACAAA
>NZ_JAGLBC010000020.1:10835-24470 GCF_018260395.1 Psychrobacter sp. | reverse complement strand
GTTGGCCTTTTGTTGCCAAAGGTTTTGTCATGATGATGGTGGTGTTTATTACTATTTTAGTCAGTTATACGCTGCTTATAAACGGCAAATTACAACAAATTAAAGCTGAAGAAAATAAGCAACAGATACTTCAAGCTACCTACCAGTCTAATCAGGTACAAGTTAGTCAGCTAAAAAGTGAACTTTTGGCAGATGATAAAACAGAACAGCAGCTTGAATCATTAGCTCGTCTTCTACCAAGCAATGAAACCGTTAATTTACCCCAGCTATTTAATGAATTGGCGGTGAATAGTGAAGCAATCATTGAAGATGTAAAAATGAGTCCTGAAGTTAAGCAGGATTTCTACAGTGAGCTACCCATACGCTTAATAGTGTCGGGGAACTATCATCAGTTGGGACATTTTTTGCAGAGTTTGTCTGCTTTGCCACGTTTAATTACGACTCATGATTTTGAGGTAAAAGCCAAGCAATCTGCTAGCTCAATGACAGCACAACAAGCTAAGTCACCCGTTTTACGACTGACTCTAATCGCTAAAGCTTACCGTTTGCAAGCCGATCATGACCCAAGTGCTAAAACTGATAATGGTACTAAAACTGATAATACTTATAATAATGATGTTCCTAAAACGAACTCTGAGTCTAAGAAGCTAAGTGAGGCCAAGAATTTATATGAAAACAATAAGGTTCTGTCAGGTTTTAACGACAATGTAACTAAGCTGGAAAAGCCCAAATCGCATATGCGAGCTTATCAGCCAAGTAGTCAACGCAGTCCTTTTAGCTTACCTAATTTTGTTATGTCTAACCTGGCTTTTGCTGGCAAATCTAATACAGACGACAATCAACTGCAAATACAACCTGTACCCTCACCAGTTATACAACCGCGCCATCCTTTAAGTGATTATCAATATAGAGGCATGATGGCCAGTATGGGCAACATGAAGTATGGGTTAGTACAACGTCCTGATGGGCTCATTGTCTCTGTTCGAGTAGGACAAAGTTTGGGTCAAGATCATATCAAAGTGATAGAGATCACTCCCACTCAGATTAATTTAAGTGAGCGAATCAACGATCCTAATATGGGTTGGACTAAGAAAAGATTGGCTTTAATAGCGCCTGTCTCAAACTCATAGCTTACTAAGACACTACTACACTAAACAGCTCTTTGACTAGACAGCCACCCCATTAAAAATCACTTCATATAAAGCCATTTAGGAAAACCCTATGACAGTCACTTACGCCGCTTTTAAGCTGAACTGGTCGGGTTTAATACCTACCTTAAGGTTATGCAAGCAAACAACGCCAATTTTTATAGTATGTACTGTGTTAATCATAATAATTGCGGTAGCTACCAAGGCACATGCCAATAGCACTAGTATAAGCGGTTTTATCAAACAGACCTCAAGCATTGATAGTAATAAGCCACAATATAAAGAATATTTGCTACGAGAGGCAGTAAGTTATCAGTTGATGTCAGATGGGTCTGAAAAAGTTGAAATCAATTTACCGAGTAATACGATTGATATAAGTTTAGAGCGACAAGGTAATAAAATACTATTGCGCCTTAATAACATTAAGGTTGAGCCAGGACTAATATATCATCAGCAGTCAGACGATCGTTTGCTGCGCTCTATAAATAGCACCAATAAAGGTAGTCAAGGTTGGTTGAATATTGAGTTGGCAAAGGATTTTGACTATCAAAGTTACCAATTGGACAATAAACTGACCTTAAACATACAGCCGACTAAACGTCTGATCAACGCCAATGGCCTTTCGCCTAGCATACCAACAAACAGCTATCAGACAAACAGCTATACCAAAAACAGCCAACCTATAAAGCATTACAAAGGCAAACCCATTTCTGTAGATTTTCAGAATGTAGAGGTACGCAGTGCGCTGTATTTATTATCACAATTTATGGAAACTAATATTGTCGCAAGCGATGCGGTGACTGGTACTATCATGCTAAATTTAACAAATGTGCCCGCGGATCAGGCGTTAGATATTATTCTAAGCAGTAAGCACTTGGGAAAGCAGATAGATGGCAATGTGATTTTGGTGGCACCCTTAGCAGAATTGGCAAAGCGACAAGATAATCAATGGAAAACTCGCCAACAAAGCATGGCAATGGTCCCTTTGCACAACGAATATATTCGCCTAAATTATGCAAAAGCCAGCGCAGTCTACGATCTAATATTGAAAGCCAGTAGTGACAATAACCCTAATACAAGCAAGACTTTTATCCAACAGTCAAGCGTGTCTGAAGATGCCCACGCTATAAGCACCACTTTATTGTCTGATCGTGGTGTGATAGCGGTGGATACACGTACCAATACGCTAATAATTAAAGATACTGCCACAAGTCTTGATAATATTAGAGCGTTGATAGCCAAAATAGACATTCCGGTACAACAAGTGATGATTGAGGCAAAAATTGTTAGTGCTACAGACAATTTTAGTAAAGAGTTGGGCGTCAAATGGGGCATATTGTCTAATGGCGTTGCCAACAATGACGCTTTATTGGTGGGTGGCAGTGATCAAACCTTGGCAGATTTAAAGAAATTTAGCCTGCGTAACACTAGCTTTAAAGGTAAATCTATCAGTTACCCTGATTATGCGGTGTCTCGCCCAGACAATCTGAATGTTGATTTGGGAATAGCCAACCCAGCTGGAAGTATCGCGTTTGGCATATTGAGTATGTCAGATCTAATGATTGATTTAGAGTTATCGGCGATGCAAGCAGAAGGTCGTGGTGAAGTTATTTCAACCCCCAAAATACTGACTTTAGATAAGCAAACGGCTAGTGTTTCATCGGGCACCAAAATTCCTTATCAAAGTGAATCAGAAGGCGGTGGCACGACCACTCAGTTTGAAGAGGCTTTATTAAGCTTAGAGGTGACGCCAAATATCACCCCAGATGGGCAAATATCGCTACAGCTTAATATTGAAAATGGCAGACCCAATCCAGTGAGTAACGGAGTTATTCTGATTGATACCGACCGATTAAGCACCAATGTCACAGTTGCCAATGGACAGACCATTGTATTAGGCGGCATTTATCGCAATCAAATTTTTAATAATGTCGAAAAGGTCCCTTTCTTTGGTGACTTGCCATACTTGGGCCGACTGTTTAAAAAGGACAAACGGCGCAATGACAAACAAGAGTTGCTTATTTTTGTTACGCCCACGCTCATAGTGAATGAATCGTCTTAACTATATTGTCTTAACTTTTTCAGCTTAACAATGTCATCTTATAACATTGAATGGGCTAACAGCGATCTACTACAATCGGGGTTAGAGGTTATAAAATATTTAAAGGAAGTTATCAAAAGATAAGTTGTTAATTGATTAAGCAATGAGTTTAAAGGGTTTTAAGAGTTTATAAATTAAGTGGTTTGAGTTAGTGACTGTTTTTACTTTACATATCCTATTATGGATATGATTCGCTAGAGTTGCTATTATTAGCGCGATCTAATTTTAGATTAAATCGACTAAGTATATTCAAGTTGGATTAAATAATGATAGCATTGATATGTTAGGTCATTTTTGGGTTAGTAAACTATTTTTAGCTATAAGCTGTTTTAAGTTTAATGCGATTGTTCAGCTAGGCAGGACGAAGTGAAAAAATGCCTGTATAATCTGTGAATTTATGTGAGAGATAATAATGCAATCGACATTGCCGTCATTATTTATTGTAGGCCCTATGGGAGCAGGGAAAACCACGATTGGAAGGTTGCTTGCAAAACATTTAGATCGTACTTTTATTGACAGTGATCACTATATATGTGAACAAACAGGTGCTGATATCCCTTGGATTTTTGAAAAGGAAGGGGAGGCTGGCTTTAGAGAGCGTGAAGCAAAAGCCATAGCTGAGTTAACTGAATTACCCGATATTATACTAGCAACTGGGGGCGGGGTAGTCACCCAAGCTCAAAACCGTGAAAATCTAAAAAAGCAGGGCATTACTATATATTTACGTGCCAATGTTGATGTGCAACTAAAAAGAACCTCTAAAGACAAATCACGTCCTTTATTAAATAACCCTAACCCCCGGGCTGTGCTACAGTCATTGTTTGAAGTACGTGATCCATTGTATTCAGAAGTTGCCGATATCGTGGTTGAAACTGGAGATGGCTATCCTAGATATATGATGAAAAAAATAATAGAAGCCTTAAAACAAAAATATCCCGAGTATCTCATTGAAGGATAGCCTCAACCTGTAGTAAAGCGTTGTAAAAGCCCAAAAGTAAATATGGAACATCTATGAAAGCTAATTTAACGGTACATACCCAAAGTCATGATTATCCTATTGTGATTACCAGTGAATGTGACATGGCGCAAGAGATAGCGCCTTTTATTAAGGGTAAACAGGTGATGATTGTCACCAATACTACTGTAGAAAAACTATATTTGCAGACCTTGGTTGAAGGGCTTAAAGCTGACTTTGAGGTTCTGAGTGTGGTCTTGCCAGATGGTGAACAATATAAGACGCAGCAGTATATAGATAAGATTTATGATGCTTTAATGGACAATCACTGCAATAGAGATGTGACTTTAGTAGCTCTTGGCGGCGGCGTAATTGGAGACATGACAGGTTTTGCGGCGGCTTCGTTTATGCGCGGGGTGGATTTTATTCAAATCCCAACTACGCTATTGTCACAAGTCGATTCTAGTGTCGGTGGTAAAACTGGTATCAACCATCCTAAAGGCAAAAATATGATAGGTGCATTTTGGCAGCCACAAATGGTATTGGCCGATATGCATACCTTGACTACTTTGCCTAGACGCGAACTTTCGGCAGGTATGGCGGAAGTTATTAAATACGCACTGATAATGGATGAAGCATTCTTAACATGGCTTGAAGACAATATGGCAGCTCTTATGTCATTTGATAAAGTGGTATTGGCAGAAGCGGTTGGCAGATGTTGTCAGTATAAAGCAGATATTGTAGCCCAAGATGAAAGAGAGTCAGGTAAAAGAGCCTTATTGAATTTCGGTCACACTTTTGGTCATGTGATAGAAACACATGAAGGGTATGGACAATGGTTACACGGTGAAGCGGTTGCCGCTGGTATGGTCCAAGCTGCTCAGCTCTCACAAAAAATGGGCTGGATTAGCGATAAAGATTTGCAGCGTATTTGTGCGGTGCTTGAGTCCTCAGAGCTGCCTATCAAACCTCCGGTTATTGATACACAAACAGCACTTGATTTAATGCAGCATGATAAAAAAGTAAAGTCAGGACAAATTCGATTGATTTTGTTAAAATCACTAGGCGAAGCAGTAGTTACTGCTAACTTTGAGCAGACATTACTTGAGGCAGTCCTTACAGACGCAGTATAATAGTCTTTATGGTTATGCTTTATCTTTAGTTGGGCTGGGCTGGGTTAAATTAAAGCCTAGCTATCATTTACTACTATTTAGATATATTGATTAGCTCTTTACAATATTTGTTCTTTACTATCTACTTTTTAATTGGATTTGCTCTATGGCAATCACTCAAAGCTCACCTACTAATAAACTTGATAAGTCGCAAAAGAATAAAAAACGCATTGTAGCAAGTGTGTGGCTTATCATGGCTTTATTAATAGGCGCTGCAACGCTGGCTTTGTGGATGTTTAGCTCAGCCCCTATCTTTGAGGATGAGAAAGAAGCACAGAAAGAAGCACCACCTGAAGCACTGGCGTCTCATATTGAGAAGGTCACACATATTGACCAATTGAATGAGCTAAGCAAAGACGTCAAACCCATTTCATTTGATGCTCTGGTCAGAGAGTTGCGTGATTATCCAGTAGAATTTAAAGACTCTAAATACCTTAAAAAGAACAAAGGTAGGTGGACCGTTCAGGTTATGGACGTGTCAGAACATGAAATCATTACCGATTATTTAGCTTCAAGAAAAGATAGAAATAAATTTGCTTACTTCCGTTATCGGGATGCTAACAAGCAGCCACGTTATTTATTGACCTATGATGTGATGGGCACTAAACAACAAGCTATAAATGAGGCGCAGAGTGTTAACTTTGGCTTACCGGTGAATGTAAAGGTTATCCCTGAAGAGATCTCAAATTATTTAAATATTATTGAGAACTACGAATTGACTGGTCCTGTTAAAGATTTGTCTACCAATAGAACTCGACAAGTCAGGTTGCAACCTACTAGCCGTGAGTTGGCTGCTCGTCGTAAAGAAAATGCCTCTCAGTCTAGTAATACTAATAATACCAGTAATAATAGTAGCAATGGTTATAGTAGCAGTAAGCGCAATGACAGCCAAAGTAACAGCAGTGCATCGTCATCGCAGTCGACTCAACAACAATCACAACCTAACAATACTGGTATTAGAGGGTCAAGTGATACGAGTAAAACTTTATCAGTTCAAGAAGAGCGAAGAGTAGTTAGTCCTAGCTCAGATAATAGTGATTCATCGCAACCTAAAGAAACCACTAAATCTAAAGAACCTACTAAAGCACAAGAAAGTAAGGACAAAAAACCAGCTGAAACTGATAAAACTCCTCAAAAATCGACCAATAGTAGTGAAGTTGATAATATTACACGACTGATTGATGAAAAGTCTCAATAATTAATACCCAATTCATTGGTATGGATTCTATAAAAGGCACTTTAATATAAGTGTCTTTTTTTTGAAAATTTTTTATCAACATTTATCGACTATGGCATCGTAATTTTTCAAGTTAATAATTATTTCTTGATTGTCGCTACACTTTGGCATGCAAGGCTTAAATACTATTAACGCTATATTTAGTGATTTAGATTTGGCTATTTGAAGAAATAAAAATAGGTTTTACAACGTTAAAATACCGATTAATCAAAAGCTTTATTAGCTATTGCATAAAAATAAAATGTGACTAAAGAATCAGGTAAGTCGTTAAATTTCACTGGATTTTATACCTATGTTTCTCTAATATGGGTGATACGACGTTTAGCAATGTTATCGCAGGTATTTAATTAATTGATGATAAATACTTATTTGTACTCTAATTAAAAATTATTGATTATAGATAGCTACTAATTAATTTTTTTATTAAAAAAATTATTGTGAGTAGGTGTGGTTCTTTAAACTTATTGCTTTGCGTATTATTTAATCATCGGTTAAGACGCTTTATTAGATGATTAATATATATGTTTTATAAGTCCGATGAAATGTTACCTATTATTTTAGTTTTATCTGACTTATAGATAGGGTGTGAATGTTTAGACGATGTATTGTTGTTAAACATTAAGCTCATTAAGCGTTACTGTCATTAAAATATACAGTAAGATGTCTATTCGAACTCTCTATTTTTTGGCTCACTACCTGAAACAGTTATTAAAGTTATTCGTATAACTGTGCCTATCTTGAACACTCATAAGTGATGAGCATATTTCGTCACATGATTAAGGACACGCCATGACCCAGAATTTTATAGCCCATTCTGCCGATCGTAATTACTCCGATAGTAAAATTCTTACAACCTCTACAGATACTCCTATTAACGATCAGCCAACTTATTTAGCTTCTCCTGAGGATTTTACAGATAACTGTGGTTTTGGCCTAGTTGCTCATATTGAAGGTAAACCAAGCCATCACTTGGTAAAAACTGCCATTCATAGTTTAAGTTGCATGACCCATCGTGGCGGTGTTGCTGCCGATGGAAAAACTGGGGATGGTTGTGGTCTACTGTTGGCTAAGCCTGTCGAGTTCTTTAAGACGGTTGCATCAGAGCTAGGGTTTAAGCTTGAAGATAACTTTGCAGTAGGTATGGCGTTTTTGAACCTAGACGATAATCTTGCTACGCATAGTCAAAGCGTACTGGATAAAGAAATTGAAGAACAAGGGTTGACTGTTGCAGGCTGGCGAGATGTGCCGGTTGATTTGTCGATAGTGGGCGAGATTGCTCGTGAAACTTTGCCACAGTTCAAGCAAATATTTGTAAATGCACCACAAGATTTGAGCGCTGAAGACTTTAACCGTAAATTGTATGTGGCTCGTAAGAAAGCAGAGATTGCTTTAACTGATGATCCGTTATTTTATGTCACCTCATTAAATTGTGATACGGTCATCTACAAAGGTTTGATGATGCCATCAGACTTGCCAGCTTTTTATAGCGACTTACAAGACAGTCGTCTGCATTCTCATATCGTCGTATTCCATCAACGCTTCTCAACCAATACGTTACCGCGTTGGCCACTGGCTCAACCTTTTCGCTATCTGGCGCATAATGGCGAGTTGAACACCATTACTGCCAATCGTAACTGGTCAGTAGCGCGTACGCCTAAATTAGAAACGCCAAAGTTACCAGAAATCACTCAGCTACATCCGCTGGTGAACCGTACCGGATCTGACTCGTCAAGCTTAGACAATATGCTTGAAGTACTAATCTCAGGTGGTATGAGCTTATTTCATGCCATGTCTATTTTAGTCCCACCTGCATGGCAGAATGTTGACAGTATGGACATGGATTTGCGTGCCTTTTATGAGTTCTATTCTCAGCACATGGAACCATGGGATGGTCCTGCAGGTCTAGTTATTCAAGATGGCCGATATGCAGTATGTATGCTGGATCGCAACGGCTTACGTCCTTCTCGTTGGGTAACTACCAAGAACGGCTATATCACGGTAGCTTCTGAAATAGGGGTTTGGGATTACGTTGCTGAAGATGTGATTGCTAAAGGTCGTGTAGGACCAGGTCAGATGTTGGTTATTGATACTTTAAATGGAGAAGTGTTGGACGACCAAGTGATTAGTAATCGCTTAAAAAAAGCGCATCCTTATCGCAAATGGTTACGTGAAGAAGCGACTCGAGTTCGTGAAAATGAGCAGATCGAAGAAAAACTGCTAGAACAAGGGGTTCGTGGTGAACCGCTAAAAGCACTGCAAAAGATGTTTAACATCACTAATGAAGAGCGCACTGAAATCATTCGTCCTAATGCCGAAAATGGCCAAGAGCCAGTAGGTTCTATGGGTGATGATACACCAATGGCAGTATTGTCTAAACAAGTGCGTAATGTGGCAGACTTTTTCCGTCAGCAGTTCGCTCAGGTCACCAATCCACCGATTGACCCTTTACGTGAATCTATCGTAATGTCTTTGCAGACTTGTTTGGGTGCAGAGACCAATATTTTTAACCCAACGCCTCGTGATGCGCACCGTATTATCTTATCATCACCAGTGTTGTCACCAAGCAAAATGCAGCAAATTGAAGCACTTGATGATCCTGCCTTCTTGAGTCAGCGTATCGATATCAATTATGACGAGTCATTGTCATTAGATACCGCCATCAAACAAATTTGTGAGCAGGTTAAACAGGCAATTTTAAATAATAAAACGATAATTATTTTGTCAGATAAGGGTATTGAGAAAGGTAAACTGCCTGCCAATGCTATATTGGTAACTGGCGCAGTGCATCATTACCTAATCGACATAGGCTTACGTACTGATGCCAACCTAATTATCGAAACTGGTATTGCACGTGACTCACATCAAGTGGCAGTTTTAATTGGATTTGGGGCAACGTGTGTCTATCCTTATTTGGCGTATGATGTAATATCAGATCTAGTATCTTCGGGCGAATTATTGGGTGATCCGTTACAAGCCCGTGCTAACTTCCGTAAAGGTTTGGACAAAGGTTTACTTAAAATCTTATCCAAAATGGGTATTTCTACCATTGTATCTTATCGCGGTGCTCAGTTATTTGAAGCTGTAGGCTTGTCAGACGAGATCGTCGAGCTGTGCTTTAAAGGTGTTCAAAGTCGTATTAAGGGGGCGACCTTTGAAGACTTAGCATTAGACCAAGCTTTATTGGCGAAGAATGCCTTTAGCCGACGTGCGCCACTAGATCAGGGCGGTATGCTGAAGTTTGTATTCAACAAAGAATATCATGCGTTTAACCCAGATGTAATTAACACCTTACATAAAGCGGTTCGTACTGGGGATTACGAAAATTATCGTGAATATGCCAACCTTGTAAATAGTCGTCCTGTGGCCACGCTTCGTGACTTATTACAATTAAAATCTCAAAATGGTATCTCAATAGACGAAGTTGAAGATATTACCGATATTCTGCCACGCTTTGACTCAGCAGGTATGTCACTAGGCGCTTTATCTCCTGAAGCTCATGAAGCCATTGCTATGGCCATGAACACTATTGGTGGACGCTCAAACTCAGGTGAGGGTGGTGAAGACCCAGTCCGTTACGGAACCATGCGTAACTCCAAGATTAAACAGATCGCTTCAGGTCGATTCGGGGTGACGCCAGCTTACTTGCGCTCAGCACAAGTTTTACAGATTAAAGTGGCGCAAGGGGCAAAACCGGGCGAGGGTGGTCAGCTACCTGGTGGTAAAGTGAATTCACTTATTGCCCGTCTACGCTATTCTGTACCAGGTGTAACTCTAATTTCACCTCCACCGCATCATGATATTTATTCTATTGAAGATTTGGCACAGCTAATCTTTGATTTAAAGCAAGTGAATCCAGATGCGTTAGTGTCCGTAAAATTGGTATCGCGCCCAGGCGTGGGTACAATTGCAACTGGGGTTGCTAAAGCTTATGCAGACTTAATCACAATCTCAGGCTACGACGGTGGTACAGCAGCTTCACCACTATCCTCTATTCACCATGCAGGCTCGCCTTGGGAGTTAGGTTTAGCAGAGGCACACCAGTCATTAAGAGTGAATGGTCTACGTGACAAAGTACGTATGCAAACAGATGGCGGTCTAAAGACAGGTCTTGATGTGGTTAAAGCGGCCATTTTAGGTGCTGAAAGCTTCGGTTTTGGTACCACACCAATGATTGCTGTTGGTTGTAAGTATTTAAGAATTTGTCATTTAAATAACTGTCCAACAGGGGTGGCAACTCAGCAGGCTCGATTACGCGATGAGCATTTCATTGGCGAAGCGGAAATGTTGATTAACTTCTTTAAGTTTATTGCCACTGAAACTCGTGAGTGGTTGGCCTTCTTAGGCGTGCGTTCCATGGAAGAGCTAGTAGGTCGTACTGACTTATTAGAGGTTCTTGAAGGTAGTACCCAAAAGCAGCGTAACTTAGACTTGTCGCCATTATTACATAGTCATCCTGCGGCCGAAGGCAAGCCACAAACTTGTCAAGTTGAGCGTAATGAGCCCTTTGATAAAGGCTTATTGGCTGAAAAAATGATCGACGATATGATGATTGCCATTCGACAAGGTCAAGGCGGTACTTATAGCTATCAAGTAGGTAACTGTGACCGTTCTATTGGGGCGCGTATCTCAGGTGAGATTGCTCAAATCTGGGGTAACTTAGGCATGTCGGACACTCCTATTAAGCTACATCTGGCTGGAACAGCAGGTCAAAGCTTGGGTGTGTGGAATGCAGGCGGTCTACATATTGAACTTGAAGGCGATGCCAATGACTATGTAGGTAAAGGTATGGCTGGTGGTGAGATTGTGATTTATCCGCCTAAAGGTTCCACTTTTGCATCACAAGAAACAGCCATAATTGGTAATACTTGTTTGTATGGCGCGACCGGTGGTAAGTTGTATGCGGCAGGAACTGCAGGTGAACGTTTCGCAGTTCGTAACTCAGGGGCACACGTGGTCGTTGAGGGCGTGGGTGATCACTGCTGTGAATATATGACAGGCGGGGTGGTCACGGTATTGGGTAAAACGGGTTTGAACTTCGGTGCGGGTATGACCGGTGGTTTTGCGTTTGTTCTAGACTTAGATAATACCTTCTTTGATCGTTGTAATCATGAGTTGATTGACTTGCATCGTATTTCAAGCGAGCAAACAGAAGAGCATCGTATTTATTTGAAACGTATTATTGAAACTCACGTTGAAAAAACCGGCAGTGCTTGGGGCCGTCAAATCTTAGCTGACTTCGAGCATTATGTCCGTAAGGTATTCTTAGTGAAACCAAAAGCCGCTAATATGGCGTCTTTATTACATAGTACAACTGCCGATCCTCAATAAGCCGCTCTTAGGCCTTATACTGTGGTCTTGATAAGTCGGGGCCATAGTGACATAACCGGTAATTGGTTTACTTTCAACCGAATATTTTGTCCAAGTGAGGGATGAACCCCTCTTGCGGCAGGTTTTACCGAATGCAGAAGACGATAAGCTAACTATTTTAGTCCTATCGTAGCTACTGGTAATACCAACTTATGGAGACAAAACCCTAATGAAGCGTATAAACAATAATTTTCAGTTTTTAGATGTGCCTCGTCATGATCCTGAGAAAAAAGACATCGTCACTCGCTCAACTGACTTTGTAGAAATTTACACCCCCTATGAATCACAAGAGGCGGCCAATCAAGCTCACCGCTGCTTAGAGTGTGGTAACCCATATTGTGAATGGAAATGTCCGGTACATAACTATATTCCTAACTGGCTAAAGTTGGCTACTGAAGGTCAGATCTTTCAAGCCGCTGAACTTTGTCACCGTACCAATACCTTGCCTGAAGTTTGTGGTCGCGTTTGTCCTCAAGACCGTTTGTGTGAAGGTGCCTGTACTTTAAATGATGGCTTTGGTGCAGTAACTATTGGTAGTGTTGAAAAATATATTAATGATACTGCCTTTGCCTTAGGCTGGCGTCCTGACATGAGCGATGTACAGTGGACCGATAAAAAAGTAGCTATTATTGGTGCAGGTCCTGCTGGTCTAGGTTGTGCTGATATCCTAGTTCGTGCGGGCGTGAAGCCTGTTGTCTTTGATAAGCGTCCTGAAATCGGGGGTCTTTTAACCTTTGGTATTCCAGAATTCAAAATGGAAAAACAGGTCATGACCAATCGCCGTGAAGTGTTTGAAGGCATGGGCATCGAGTTTCGTCTAAATACTGAAATCGGCACCGATGTAACTATCGATCAACTCTTAGAAGAGTATGATGCGATCTTTATGGGTATGGGTACGTATACTTATATGCGTGGCGGCTACCCTGGTGAAGAGTTGAAGGGTGTGTATGACGCTTTAGATTATTTAATTGCTAACGTAAATCGTTGTAATGAATGGGAACAAAATCCTGCTGAGTATATTAATTTAAAAGACAAGAAAGTAGTGGTGCTAGGCGGTGGTGATACGGCAATGGACTGTAATCGTACGGCCATTCGCCAAGGCGCAGAGAGAGTGGTTTGTGCTTATCGCCGTGACGAAAACAATATGCCAGGGTCTTTACGCGAAGTAAAAAATGCCAAAGAAGAGGGCGTAGAGTTCTTGTTCAACCGTCAGCCTACTGAAATAATCGGCTTAAATGGTCAAGTAACTGGCGTTAAAGTTGTCACCACACAATTAGGAAAGCCTGACAATCGTGGCAGACAACGTCCTGAACCTATTCCAAATTCTGAAGAGATCATTGAGTGTGATTCGGTGATTATGGCGTTTGGTTTCCGTCCAAGTCCTGCAAACTGGTTTGAAGCTAGTCAAATTAGCACTGACGAATCTGGTCGTGTGCTAGCTGCTGAAGAACAAAAGTTTAAGTTCCAAACCAATAATCAAAAAGTATTTGCCGGTGGAGATATGGTACGTGGTTCTGATTTGGTGGTTACCGCCATTTGGGAAGGTCGTGAAGCCGCAAAGGGTATTTTGGATTATTTAGAAGTGTAAGTTGTAGACATAAGAAACTTAAAAATTTAAAGCAGGTTTTGTGTTTTAGACTTATTCTTATGCCAAA
>NZ_JAGLBC010000020.1:0-10735 GCF_018260395.1 Psychrobacter sp. | reverse complement strand
ATTCTTATGCCAAAAAAATAAAAAATTAAAGCCCTCTTGATGAGGGCTTTATGCTATTTGCTTTATGATAACTGCATTATGTTATCTGCTCAATAATATCTAATGTTAAGCTATCCATTTCGGTATTCGGTTAATGCTTGATTTGTTATTTTGTTAAATATTGAAGATTTGTTAAGTCTCCAAAATTTTACAAATTTTTAAAAGCTGCAAAGCTATTGTATGTAATGAGCGCTAAAAAACGGTTAATAAATCGTGCGCTTTATGGTTTAAACTTTTAAAATCTATTGTGCAATGTCTGTAAAAATGAGCCATTAATAGCTTTGAACCGCACAAGCCTATGTTAAAATTATGCCCAATATTTATTCATAATGTGATGAGATGATTACTACTATGCCCACAAGAAATTTAGGTGATAGACCAAGAACAGGTGAAGAAGCCCTGCAGTGGCTAAAAAATGGCAATGAAAGATACGTAAAGAGCTTAACAGATCCTGAACATCGGATGCAGGCTCGCCATGAATTAATTTCAGAACAAGATCCTTTCGCTATTATTTTAGGATGTTCCGATGCCCGTGTTCCTGTAGAAATAGTTTTTGACCAAGGTTTGGGTGATTTATTTGTGATACGTGTTGCAGGTAACGTGGTTGCACCTTCTCAAATTGGCTCTATCGAATTTGCAGTGGAGAAGTTCGGTACTCGTCTTGTCGTAGTATTGGGGCATTCACAATGTGGCGCTGTGACGGCTTGTGTAGAGGCGCTATTAAACCCTGAGCAAAACTACACCCCTAATTTGCAGTCTATTGTCGATCGTATTCGTCCAAGTGTTTACAACTTGCACGAATTAGCAAGTGCCAAAGGCGGTGAAATAGATGTGCAGAAGCTTATTAATCACTCTATCAGTGCCAATGTACGTATGTCTGTAAGTCAACTGAAGCATGCTTCACGCTTACTTGAAGACATGAACCATGCTGGTGAGTTGCTAATTGTTGGCGCAGAATACAACTTACAAACCGGCGAAGTAGAATTCTTGCCTATATAAGTATTTATGGATAAGTATGAACAAATAAGCAAGTAAGTAAGTAAGTAATTATGAATCAATGTTGTTTTTTAAATATTATTGTACTCAGTCATTAACTTATATTTTTTGTAATCTAGTGGTCATAACTTACCGGTTTAGTATTATTTATTATAAGGAAAATTATCATGTCAGTTACTCATAGTGATCAGCCAACTACTAGCAATCCAACTAACTATATTGACCAACCTGCTACATCAGTTAAGGTTGACGGTGTGATGCCTATTGCTTCGGTCACTACAGGTTATACCTTTAATCATACTATGTTACGTGTTAAAGACCCAAAAGCATCTTTAGCGTTTTACACGGGTGTGCTGGGGATGACATTACTAACTATTAAAAAGTTTCCAGAGATGGATTTTGACTTGTATTTTTTGGCTAAACTAACCGATGAAGAGCGTTCCAATCTACCATCAAACCAAGATTTAGCTATTTATACCTTCCGTCAGCGTGGTATCTTAGAGCTGACCCACAATTACGGTACCGAAAATTTGGAAGGTCGTATTTACCATGACGGTAATGCTGAGCCGCAAGGATTTGGTCATATTTGCTTTAGCGTACCTGACCTTGATGCTGCCGTAGCTTGGTTTGATCAAAACAATGTAGAGTTCAAAAAGCGCCCTAATGAAGGTAAAATGAAAAACGTGGTATTTATCAAAGACGTGGATGGCTACTGGATTGAAGTTGTTCAAGCAGACTTAATGGGTTAAGCAGGTAGGCTTTTCGTACTAGTTTTGAGCCTGTATAGCTATTAGTTTAAAGCAACTCATTAAAATTTATTGTCAAAATATAGGGAGTTTCATGCCTCAAACTACGGTTACTGAAAAAGTAGGCAATAAGATAAGCGAATACCAATCCATTGCTTCAGCAGGCAATGATATAGTTAACGATTTTATTGTACGCATGCCTTATTTTATAGTGGCACTCATGGTACTGCTATTATTTTGGTTATTTTCTATTATTTTTAAAGGGGTGGTGACTAAGCTGCTTTCTAAGACCCATACCCATCGTAATTTGATACGGGTTTTTCAGCGCTTGGGTGGGGCATTAATTTTCTTTATTGGTTTTATGATCGCCATGGTAATTGCTATACCTGGTTTTACGCCCGCTAAGTTGGTTGGAGCATTAGGTATTGGCTCGGTTGCCATTGGCTTTGCTTTTAAAGATATTTTTCAAAACTTATTGTCCGGTATTTTGCTGCTGCTCTCTGAGCCGTTTCGCATTGGTGATCAGATAATATCCGGTGAATTTGAAGGCACAGTCGAGGATATTAAGGTAAGAGCCACTACCATTCGAACCTATGATGGTAGACAGGTTGTCATTCCCAATTCTCAACTATATACCAGTACCTTAACCGTCAATACCGCTTACAAAAGTCGCCGTTTGGAACTAACCGTTGGCATCGGTTATAATGATGATATTAGACTGGCCAAACAAGCCATACTTAAAGCTTTACAAAAGGCAGAAACTGTTTCTAAGTTGGCTGAGCCCTCTGTGGTGGCAAATGAATTTGGAGACTCTAGTATAAATCTTAAAGTAAGATGGTTTATTGATGATGGCAATCAAGCCAATAAGGTGGCTTCTATTCATGAGGTCATTGTTGAGATTAAAGATCATTTAGATGAGGCGGGCGTTAACATTCCTTTCCCAATCCGTACTTTGGATTTTAGTGATAGTTCAGTTCATGCCTTGGCAGATAAAGTCATCAATTCTCAGCAAAGCATGCAAGGGTTATCAGGTATTGCCAAAGATAAGCATGAGAATACGCATGAAAATACGCATCAAACAAAAGATTAAATAGCTAAAAGTATTAAGCCCTAAATGAAAATTTAGGGCTTAATTTATGGTATC
This sequence comes from Psychrobacter sp., assembly GCF_018260395.1. Classification (GTDB taxonomy): domain Bacteria; phylum Pseudomonadota; class Gammaproteobacteria; order Pseudomonadales; family Moraxellaceae; genus Psychrobacter. Next base: position 7,810 of record NZ_JAGLBC010000020.1, on the reverse strand, counting down.
TGTCAAGGTAGTATGGTTCTAAGCAATCTTATGATTGGCTGTCAATACATCCAATGTTATTAGTATCAATATTTAACCAATCATTAGGCTTTAGATAAAAGTCCGTTAATTCATATTCAGCTGTACCTGGTTCAGCCTCATAACGATATTGCCAACCTGTCAAAGGGGGTAAACTTACTAAAATCGACTCGATACGACCATGACTTTGCAAACCGAATAAAGTACCACGATCATATACCAAATTGTATTCTACATATCGGCCACGGCGATACAACTGAAATTCTCGCTGCTGTTCGGTATAAGGGGTGTCTTTACGCTTATTAAAGATAGGCATCATGGCATCAAGATAACCTTGACCCACTGCTTGCATAAGTTTGAAGCAAGTATCAAAATCCCAACCCCGGCTCATACTGTTTACATCATCAAAGAATAAGCCACCGATACCGCGTTGCTCATTACGATGACGTAAATAAAAATAATCATCACACCATTTCTTAAATTCAGGATAAATCTCTTCGCCAAAAGGGGCGCATAGATCATGACAAACTTGATGCCAGTGTATGCAGTCTTCTAATACTGGGTAAAAAGGAGTTAAGTCGAAGCCCCCACCAAACCACCATATAGGCGCTTCACCTTCTTTTTCTGCGACAAAAAAACGAACATTTGCGTGGCTAGTCGGTACATTAGGGTTGCGAGGGTGCACCACCAAAGATACTCCCAAAGCTTGTGCTTCACGGCCAGCGATATCAGGATGGCGAGCAGTGGCCGTGGCAGGCAGGTTATTAATATGAATGTGACTGAACATCACGCCCGCTTTTTCAATAACATTACCATCCGCCATGACACAAGAGCGACCACCACCGCCTTCAGGGCGAATCCAATCATCTGGGATAAACTTTGCCTCTCCGCCACCCTCTGCTTCTTGTTGCTCCAAGGCTTGGCAAATATTGGCTTGCAGCTGAACCAAAAAGTTATGCACCTGCTGGATTTTATGTGCAGTAGTAGTATCACCACTATGCTCAGAGGGGGTCGGTAGAATGTCATTTGTTCCAAAAGCGGAAATCGTCATGCCGTACTCCGTGGACAAGTTATTTATTGGTCTGATATGGGCTTAAATACCAAAGATGAAATGTCACTTGATAAATGATGTCCCATACGCTCACGTTTGGTTGCCAAGTAGTCCACATTAAAAGGATTGAGGCCAACCACTAAAGGAATGCGCTCAACCACATCAAAGCCCAAATCTTCAAGGTAGCTTAGTTTATCGGGATTATTGGTAAATAGACGTAGCTTGGTTATGCCTACATGGTCTAGCATGGGCTTACACATCTCATAAGTTCTGGCATCGGCAGGCAATCCTAACATCAGATTGGCATCTAAGGTATCGTGACCTTGGTCTTGTAACGCATAGGCACGAATTTTGTTGGTCAAACCAATACCACGACCTTCTTGGCGTAGATACAAAATAGCCCCACACCCTTCTTTTTGAATGGCGTGCATAGTGGCATTTAATTGTGGTCCGCAGTCACATTTTAATGATGAAAAAGCATCACCAGTCAAACATTCTGAATGAATCCGTACCAAGGGCGCTGCTTGCTCGGCTGACTTATGTTGCGCTGGGTCTAAAGGTAAGCCACAGGTTAGCATAACATGCTCTTGCTTCTCATCATTCTCAAACACATGGATATCAAATTCTCCATGCACTGTGGGAAGCTTGGCTTTACTAACAAATTTGTAAGGAGATTGGGTTTTGTTTTTTGAAAATTGTTGAGACATTACAGACCTAAGAAGTCATATTCGTGAATAAGGTAGAATTTAGGGTGATATATCAATACAAACTAAGCGTCAATAGTGCTAAGAACCCTACTATACATCCCCATCCGTAGTGAATTACATACATTTTTCACACAGAGAGTCTGATGAATAAAGCGTCAAATGAAAAAAAATGGTATTATGCCATACTCTTTATCCCGATAGAGTATCTGCTTGACCTCGGTATGATTAACTTGCCTTGATTATTTAAAGCTGATTATTTAACCCTAATTAAATCATTCAAGTTATCTAATTTAAATTAACTAACTGGAATTATTTAACTTAAGAAAAATAGGCACAATGGGCTTAACAAGGACTATAAATTATTCTTTGGGATAGGCATACTGGCTTATTCTACCCATTATAACTTATCATATATATTTAATGACGGCAGTTTACGAAATATCAAGGGCGTTAATCATAGTCGCACTTGAGCTATTTGGGGTAATTAATTGTAAATATATACCAAGTGGTATTAGATTTATAAAGTGGTCGTCGATTTAAAAAGTAGCCTTTAATCAATAATCGATACATTGCTTATAATAAGAATACTCGAACGGGTTTTAATCTATGCAGAGGATGCATAGGTCTGTTATTTTAACTGTGTCCTAAAAATTAGTGGACTATTGTCAAAAGTCAGATACATTATTTTTACCCATATTCACCCATACTGATGCTTTACTTATGATTTTGGTAAAATTTCACCGTAATGATAAGCTATCGTTCTATTAAGCAAGCTTAATTGGCTAAATAGACAGCGTCTTTATAATAAGATTAGTAGGTTTTGTAAGGTCTATGCAGCAATATTCTAACTCAACTAAGCCCAAGCCTGCACCCACGCATCAAGTGGATTCACCATCTGAAAGAAGTAGCGTTGATGTGGCGATTTCTGAGGCTGTGGTTAATAAACCAACAGCAATGCGTCTTTTTAGCCAAATTCCATCGTCACGTCCTATTACCCCATTATTAGATACTATAGATTCGCCTGCTGATTTAAAGCCATTAACTCAAGAACAACTATTAACCCTAGCCGATGAGCTGCGTGAATATCTATTGTATTCAGCCGGACAAAGTGGTGGCCATTTTGGTGCCAACTTAGGGGTGGTTGAACTGACACTTGCCTTACATTATTTATTAGACACTCCAAAAGACAAATTAGTTTGGGATGTGGGTCATCAAGCTTATGCGCACAAAGCATTAACCGGTCGTCGAGACCGCTTGGCCACCATACGCGCCAAAAATGGCCTTACTGCATTTCCTGAACGTCAAGAATCAGAGTACGATACCTTCGGAGTCGGTCACTCTTCAACGTCAATCTCTGCCGCTTTGGGCATGAGTCTCGCTTTACGTCATCTTAAGTCGGATGCGAAAGTGGCCTGTGTTATTGGTGATGGTGCTATGACTGGCGGTATGGCTTTTGAAGCGTTGAATGATGCCGTGCAGCAAGATGCAGATTTGTTGGTTGTGCTAAATGACAACGATATGTCGATCTCTTGTTCCATTGGAGGTTTTTCACGTCATTTGGCCTTGCTTTGGGAGTCGGGCTTTCAAGTAGATATTACTGCATCAGGTAAGCCAAAAGTAATACATCGACCAGAAATGCCAATGTCTGAGCGCCGTGCCCGTCATAGTGCCTTACGCGACATCCCTAAAGTAGCTGACAATTTATTTAAAGCCATTGGGTTTAATTACTTTGGCCCGTTTGATGGTCACGACTTACCTGAGCTTCTAAGAGTGCTTGAGCGGGCAAAAAAAGTACCAGGCCCTGTTCTAGTTCATGTTTATACCACTAAGGGTAAAGGCTTCATTCCTGCTGAAGGGGATCCGGTTAAATACCACGCTATTAGTAAAATTCTGCAACAAGCAGAAGCCGAGCAAACGATTGATGCTAATAAACCAAGATTAACTAAAAAGAAATATTCTCAAGTATTTGGAGATTTTCTTTGTGACAAAGCAGCTGTAGATAATAGGTTAATTGCTATCACGCCTGCGATGGAAGAAGGCTCTGGAATGACTGAGTTCGCTCAAAAGTATCCTGAGCAGTTCTTTGATGTGGCGATAGCTGAACAGCACGCGGTTACCTTGGCTGCAGGTATGGCTACTTTAGATGTGAAACCTATTGTGGCGATTTATTCTACTTTTTTACAGCGTGGCTATGATCAACTGATACATGATGTTGCTTTACAAAATCTAGATGTGACCTTTGGTATCGATAGAGCAGGGTTGGTCGGCGAAGATGGGGCGACACATGCGGGTGTATTTGATTTGGCCTATATGCGCTGCGTGCCAAACTTACTAATTGCTACCCCAAAAGATGAAAATGAATGCTATCAGTTATTAAATACTTGTTATGAGTATAAAGGGCCTGCTGCTGTGCGTTATCCTCGTGGCACTGGCCCAGGCGCACAGATAGCTAAGCCTGCTCAGAGTTATCCGCTAGGTAAAGCGGTGATAGAAGCGGTTTATCCGTCGAAACATATGCAACATACAGCAGATAATATTTCAAATAACAATATTTCAAATAACCATATTTCAAATAACCATGATATTAGCAAACTAGCTTTATTGGCTTTTGGTCCCATGGTAGCGACTGCTGATGCGGCTGCAAAAACGCTTATCAATGATGACACTATTAAAACGCTTAGTGAGATTAGTGTGATCAATATGCGCTGGGTCAAGCCACTAGATGCTGATTTACTTGACGGACTAATTGAGAAAGGTTATACCCATATCGTTACACTTGAAGAGCACTCGGTGATGGGCGGGGCAGGCAGTGCAGTCAATGAGTATTTGTTGAATCATACTGATAGTGTTAACGACAAGGTTCATATCAAAAACATTGGCATCGCAGATAGCTTTATTGCACATGGCAGTCATGACGAACAATTGGCCGACTGTGGCTTGGATGTGGCTGGCGTGACGTCACAATTACGTAGCTTGTTTGTGGCAAAATAATAGCCAACGTTTGATTGACTGTATTGTCTACTTTAATGAAGCTATTTAAGCCATGACGCTTATATTATTTAACCTTAGCTAAAAATTTTAGCTAAGTTTCAACTGCTTTAATAGAGCAAATAGGAAAATTATGGAACCAATGGTCGTAATAGCAGCCCGTGCTGCTGAAAAAGTCGGTGCAGAATTATTAAAAGCGCATCTTAATCGTCATAAAATCGAACTCGATATAGAGTCAAAAGGCCTTGAAGGTCTTGTCACTAAGATTGACCGCTTTAGTGAAGAGTTGACGATTGAAACTTTAAAGTTTAACTATCCTAATCATTCATTTTTAGGTGAAGAGTTTGGGCTACAAGAAGGTCAGGGTAGTGATTCAGACTGGTGCTGGATTATTGACCCTCTTGATGGTACTCATAACTTCGTACATGGTGTTCCACATTTTTGTATTTCTATTGCCGTTCAACACAAAGGTGTCACTGAGCATGGTGTGATTTATGATCCTGTGCGTGACGAGATGTTCTCTGCCAGCCGTGGTAAAGGCGCTCGACTTAACCAGCGTCGTTTGCAAGTAAGCCAGCATAAAACCATCGAAGGTGGTCTATTTACAACCGGTCATCCCCTTGAGCGTCAAGAAGGCGACAAAGTGGTGTCTTATGCCAAAGAGCATTTTGCAACCTTACAAAAGATTGCTGAAGAAGGTGGTCAAATTCGTCGTTTGGGTTCAGCGGCTTTGGACTTAGCCTATGTAGCAGCGGGACGTTTCGACGGCTATTTTGAAATGAAATTAAAGCCTTGGGACATTGCTGCCGGTGAGTTAATTGTTAACGAAGCACGTGGTGTCGTCGTGGATCATCATGGCGCTCATAATGCAATGCAGACGGGGTCAATCTTTGCTTGTAATGTTAAACTGTTAAAGCCATTAATGAAGATAGTTGTACCGACTTGGGGTAATGCGGTTCGCTAAGTAAAGCTTGCTTAGCATTTATGCACATAAGACTAAGTCTATAAATACAAGCCCATAAGTCATATTGATTTATGGGCTTTTTTTTGGCTAAATTTGAAGTTGAAACTAAAAAATAAACCTTATCCGAATACCACTGTTTTATTGCCACTGACAATAACTCGATTCTGCACATGCCAGTTCACTGCACGCGCCAGCACATTACGCTCTACATCACGGCCAATGGCTCTCAGTTCAATTACCCCTTGACGGTGCGTCACACGGTGAACGTCTTGTTCAATAATAGGACCTTGGTCTAAGTCGGCTGTCACATAGTGAGCGGTCGCACCAATTAGTTTCACCCCTTTATCAAACGCTTGACGATAGGGGTCTGCACCCACAAAAGCCGGCAGAAATGAGTGGTGAATATTAATGATCTTCATTGGCCAACGATTGACGAAATCTGAGGATAAAATCTGCATATAACGAGCTAAAACCAACAGGTCATTATCAGCCATTAGCTGATGAATTTGCTCTTCGGCTTCTACCTTATTATCCTTGTTCACTGCGACATGATGAAAAGGGATGCCAAAGTTTTCTACAGCTTGGCGCAAGTCATTATGGTTACTGACCACACAGGTAATGTCACAATCTAATAAACCGCGCTGATGACGCCATAATAAATCAAGCAGCGCATGGTCGAACTTAGAAACTAAGATACCGACTTTGGTTTTTATAGCATTATCATGTAGTCGCCACTCCATTTCATAACGCTTGGCTACGGTATGCGAAAAGCTGGCTTCAAAATTCTCAATAATTTCACTAAGACCTGCTAATGCAAACTCTAGACGCATAAAGTATTGACCGCCTTCATGAGCAGTTGAATACTGGTCAAGTGTAATAATGTTAGCGCCATAACGATGAATAAATTCTGATACTGCTTGAACGATACCTGCCTTATCACGGCATTTAATCAGTAGGGTGGCGGTATCGATAGCTCTATTTGGTTTTGAGGTTATGAGTTGTGAATTGTCTGACATAGTAGCCCTAGAGAATAGATAAACTTAATGGTAAGCACGCATTGGTATAATTGTAGCAGCTTATATTATCTTAAATATGCTTACACTACCTTAAATAACTGCTCTGAAATTTATTATAAAAGTTTGATTCATATTAAATTCTAAAAATTAATGCCTCATTATAGAATTCATTGGCTATTTTAATCTTTAATGGCTCTATGGATATAGACAATTCAATGCCTTATAACTAAACTGAAGTTATCGAAAATGTTTACTATGGTTTACGGGTCTTTTAGTTAACAAATCATAAGCTAGCAATAGTAAACCCTAATAAACTTTCTATTAACTCAATGAATAACAAATAAGAAATCTATGTCCATTTATACCAATAATACCAATAGTGCCAACAATACGCATATGACGCAAACTGCCACTTCTAATAACCTAGCTAGCTTCATCTGGTCAGTGGCTGACTTACTACGAGGTGACTTTAAGCAATCTCAGTACGGTCGTATTATACTGCCATTTACCCTACTTCGTCGCTTGGAGTGTGTGCTAGAAGATAGCAAAGATGCTGTTTTGGCTGAGATGCAGCGCTTACAAGAGTTGCCTGAGCAACAAAAGCCAAATAATGAGGAAGCAGAAGCTAGATACTTATTACGTAAGACCAAGGGTCTTGCCTTCTACAACACCTCACCAATGACGTTGGCTAAGATGGGTCAAAGTGATATTGCAGCCAACTTAAGCCATTATATTCAGTCATTCTCAAAAGATGCCCGTGAGATATTCGCCCATTTCAAATTTGAAGAGTTTGTCGGTCAGTTAAACGATGCCAACTTATTGTATAAAGTGGTACAAAAGTTTATGAACATCGATTTGAGCCCAGATACCGTCACTAACCATGAGATGGGCTTGGTATTTGAAGAATTGATTCGCCGCTTCGCAGAAAGCTCGAATGAGACCGCAGGGGAGCACTTCACACCGCGCGATATCGTGCGATTGACTACCTCATTGGTATTTATGGAAGATGATGAAGCACTGAGTAAAGACGGTATCATTCGTACGATCTATGACCCAACAGCAGGTA
>NZ_JAGLBC010000183.1 GCF_018260395.1 Psychrobacter sp. | reverse complement strand
AGATGAGAGTCGCCTAATTCGTAAATTGGTGACAACTATGTTGACAAACACCGTCTATAACAGTTTCTAAGTCAATCTGCTCATATAAATTTGCAAAACCATGTATCACTTCTGCATAAATTGATGGAGCAAAGGCTGAAAAGCAACCTACTTTTATTTTGCCACTCATGGATCCTGTAAAATCGGATGATAAAGAATATAAATCTGAGGCTTCACATAAGATAATAGTACATGCTTCTTCTACTCTTTCTCCTATTTCTGTTAAAACCAATCCTTTAGCATGTTGACGAATAAATAATTGCACATTTAGTTCTGATTCCATATGAGCAATAGCTGCAGATATAGAGGGAGAAGAAACATGAATCTTTTCTGAAGCTATAAGGATACTGCAATTTTCTGCAGTAGCTACAAAATACTCCATTTGACGCAATGTTATTCTACTTAACACAATTATCCCCTCTGTTTATAAATAGCTATAAATTACCTGGCACCCCATAACTAGGTGAAATAGTCGGATTTATAGCTCTGATAATATAATCCTCCAACTGAGGCTCATATACTTCCCATACTTTGTTTAGGTCTTCTATAGGACTATCTGACCAATCTACTCTTAGATCAACAATTGGCCATGTTTCTTTATCCACTACTAATAAACCTGCAGAATGAACCGGTCCTGCTTCGCCGCCACATTCATAACCTGCAGATAAGCTTTTAAGCAGTCTACTTGCAAGTGAACCTTTACAAGTATCAAAAGTCTCTAACATCTTTTTAGGAACAGATTCATTTGCTAATAAGTTTCCAGCACAGGCGGCATCCATACTTTTACATGCAGAAAATGAGCCAAGCGTGTGTTTTCCATTAAAAATAAATGGAGCATCTTTTGTGTTTAATGCCATTAATTGCCTGTATTCAATAAATTCTTTGCTTTTTATAAGTTCTTGACCTGCATCAGTTGGTGAAATATTCAACTGCATCATCTCAAGTAGAACTTGCGATAAGTTTGGATCTGTAATATTTTGGCTAGCTACAACGCCTATTCCAGCTTTGGCTCGGATACACCTTGAGGCAACTGCAGGAGAAGAGGAACTTATTGCAGCACCTAATTGACCTGTTTGTTTACATCGCGCAATTATTGAAAATGTCATAAACTATCCTTAATTATTATATTTAACTCCAGTCTATATTACGGCTATAGCATCAATTTCTACTAACCATTCGGGACGCGCTAAAGCCGATACAACAATGCCAGTAGAAACTGGGTAAACCTGTTTCAACCATTTTCCAACGACCTTATAAACTCCTTCACGATATCTAGGATCGGTAATGTAAATTGTTATTTTGCAAATATCATTTAGATCACCTCCAGCTTCTTTTAATAACATATCTATGTTGAACATTGCCTGTTCAGCTTGACCTGTAGCATCTTCAATATGGACACTTTCATTAGTATCCAAATTTTGTCCTATTTGACCGCGTAGGAATACGATACTACCTTTAGCAATAACAACCTGACACAAGTCATTGTCTAAATTTTGATCTGGATAGGTCATTTTGGTATTAAATTTTCTGATACGAGTATGTTTCATAAATATCCTTAAAAAAGATAATGGTTTTAAAACATAATTACTTGGACTTAACTTTAATTATTGTTAATTATGAATAAAAGGCATTAAGTTAACGATTGTTAAGGTTGATTTCTTAATATCATTAAAGACTTGTAAACAGTATGCATTAAAATACTTTCATAACAATTTAGAAATTCCTTTCCAATGATTCAGCAATTCCATATTAAAATGATTAGTTTTTACTGATGTAACGATTCAGGAGATATGATTGTCAATAAAAAAAATATTTATTAATATTTATTAAGAAATCTAAAATTGCATATATGTAGATTAAGCATAAATAATAGGAATATGATTTACAAAAGTGATTGATTAATTTAATAAATATTAATAAGAGAGAGATTATGTTAATTAATAATAAATGCTGTGAAACCAATAGTAATAAAAATGATTGTAAATATATCGATACAATTGTAATTGGTGCTGGACAAGCTGGTATAGCTACCAGTGAGCATCTATGTAATTTAAGAATAGATCACATAGTTTTAGAAAAAAATAGAGTTGCTGAAGCATGGAGAACACGTCGATGGGATTCTCTAGTTGCGAATGGTCCTTGTTGGCATGATAAATTTCCAAATATGGATTTTCCTCATAAACCGGATACTTTTGTTCATCACAACGAAGTTGCTCAATACTTTGAAGATTATGCAAAGATGATTCAATCTCCAATTCTGACAGGAGTTGAAGTAGTCAAAATAACAAAAAATTTAAAGAGGAAGGGTTTCACTGTTCAGACTACAGGTGGTAAATTTATTGCAAATTATATAGTTGTAGCAACCGGACCTTTTCAGACACCTGTAATACCCAGTATTGCGCCAAAAGAAATGGGTCTTTATCAAATACATTCTGATCAATATAAAAATCCTAAACAATTGCCTGAAGGGTCTGTATTAGTTGTTGGCTCAGGCTCATCAGGCGTACAAATTGCTTCAGAATTAAATTCATTTGGTAAAAAAGTTTATTTATCAGTTGGTCCACATGAGCGTCCACCACGAAGTTATAGAGGAAGAGATAATGTTTGGTGGTTAGGAGTATTAGATACTTGGCAGGAATCAAAACCACCTCAAAGACCCATAAAAGGATTCGCTGTAAGTGGCATGAACGGTGGTCAAACTGTTGATTTTAGGAAAATGGGTCACGAAGGAATCACGCTTTTAGGAATGACTAGCAAATTTGAAAATGGTAAAGCATATTTTAAAAACGACTTGGTTGAAAATATAATCAATGCTGAAAAATCGTATTTAGATACTTTAGAAATTATGGATAAGTACGTCGAAAGTAATGGATTAGACTTACCGCAGGATCCAAATGCTAAGATATTATCGGAAATGCCTGTATCTATGTTGGACCCACTATTAGAATTAGATTTTAAAGAGACTAATATAAACAGTATTGTTTGGGCTTCTGGCTTTGGGTTTGATTACGACTGGCTACCATTTAATATTTTTAATGAAAATGGGGCACCAATACACAATAAAGGTATTACTAATGAGCATGGATTCTATTTTGTTGGACTACCATATTTATCAGGAAAAGGCTCTAGTTTCATTTGGGGGGTATGGCATGATGCTAAACGCATAGCTGAATACATTGATATACAACATCAATATGAGAATTATGAATCTGTATAGTTAAGTTATGATTATTAGGAATTATTTAATATTATGAAAAATATCTGAAAAATATCTGAAAAATTAAAGTTAATGAAAAAAAGTGATAATAATCGTTCTACTTAAAGCTCTTTAAAATCTATAATGCGTTTAACAGCATTTTGCAAGGATAGTAAATGATATTTAACCAAGGTTAATGTGTATTGCTTACCTTGCCAGCGGTAAACACTTACCTAAAACTTATTCCTTTATAGAGCGTTCACAATAGTTATAAGTTGATATGACTATGTGAGCTATACTTAAGAAACTGTATATTTAAACTTGGTAAACTAAGCGCTTTAATCTGAGTTTATCATGGTCCAGAAATAAAGAGTAACGGTAACCAATTTAAACCCTAAGCCGTCGATAAAATAGCACACACTAATGGAAATATATTATCTAAGTAATTGAACAAAATTAAATACCTACGCTTTAAAAGTAGAAAAATTTATCG
>NZ_JAGLBC010000182.1 GCF_018260395.1 Psychrobacter sp. | reverse complement strand
AGTTGTCATTAAAATTCAGTAACTATTTAAAATTTCATTGCAATTTAACTTCTTTAAAATGGATGAATACAATTTATATTTACTTACCTTAGATAAATACTGAATTCAAATTGAATTTAAAAGTAATGTGTAAACGAATAATTGTATGAATTACTGAGTCATTATTAATGTTACATGTTCAGCGTTATCCCATGTCTCCCTTGCTCAGCACTGTTTTAACTTTGCATTGGGAACTTGAAATTAACCAATAAACCTGTTTACCCACAACTTTTTTACGGGTTTTTTATATTTTGACTGTTTCGTCAGATGATATTTTGTATCCTATGCGTTACAATAGCTTCATATTTAGATAACATCGGGTATAACAGCCAAACAATTGAAGCTAAAGTTTTAAATTTTTGCATTCAAAAGTGAGCCATTTCTAAATTAAATAGTAGAATTGTTATGTTTAACATAACCAAAGGTTACTAGTAACTGTTACCTTAACTCTTCAAGACTATTTATTTTACAGGCTATGCTGCTTTGGTTGACACCTTTGATACTTAAGGCTGTAAAGGAAATATTCAAATGAGTATAAATAACACAGCAATCTCTGCAGTCGATCGTGATTATGAAATCACAGTTGTAAGATATTTTACAATTATGGCTATCGTCTGGGGGATTATAGGCATGGGTCTTGGGGTGTTTATTGCCTCACAATTGGCTTGGCCTGCCTTGAATTTTGATACCCCATGGCTGACATTTAGCCGATTAAGACCGCTACATACCAACGCGGTAATTTTTGCGTTTGGTGGTTGTGCATTATTTGCAACCTCGTACTACATCGTACAGCGAACCTGTAAAACCAGACTTTTTGCCCCTTATTTAGCTTGGTTTACATTTTGGGGATGGCAAGCAGTTCTTGTTAGTGCTGTCATTACGCTTCCTCAAGGTCTCACATCTGCTAAAGAATACGCAGAACTTGAATGGCCAATTGATATCCTAATTGCAATAGTATGGATATCTTATGCTATCGTTTTCTTTGGAACGTTGATTAAGCGTAAGACATCACATATTTATGTGGCTAACTGGTTCTTTGCAGCTTTCATCATCACTATTGCTCTACTGCACATTGTTAACAGTATGGCCATTCCTGTAGGCTTATTTAAGTCATACTCATTATTTGGTGGTGCTACGGATGCAATGGTGCAGTGGTGGTATGGTCATAATGCGGTTGGCTTCTATCTGACAGCGGCTTTCCTTGGTATGATGTATTATTTCGTACCGGTTCAGATTGGTCGTCCGATTTATTCTTATCGTCTATCTATTGTGCATTTTTGGGCCTTAATCGCCTCTTATATGTGGGCCGGTGGTCACCATTTGCACTACTCTGCTCTACCTGACTGGACTCAGTCTTTAGCTATGGTTTTCTCTATTATCTTATTCGCTCCTTCTTGGGGTGGTATGATTAACGGCGTTCTAACGCTTTCAGGTAGCTGGGATAAATTACGTACTGACCCTATTATTCGCTTCTTAATTGTTGCACTGTCATTCTATGCTATGTCAACTTTTGAAGGGCCAATGATGTCTATTAAGACAGTGAATGCCTTATCGCATAATACTGACTGGACAGTAGGTCACGTACACTCAGGTGCATTAGGCTGGGTAGGTTTAATCACAATGGGCTCTTTATATGTGCTTATTCCACGTATTTTCAATAAGCCTAAAATGTACTCGATTAGCTTAATCAATACTCATTTCTGGCTTGCAACAGCTGGTACTATTTTCTACATCGTTTCAATGTGGATTTCAGGTATTGGTCAGGGGATGATGTGGCGTCAAACTAACCCAGATGGAACGCTAGCTTATAACTTTATCGAAACAGTAGCGTTCTCGCACTATCCGTACATCGGTCGTGCCTTTGGTGGTTTGCTATATGTTTCTGGTATGATTGTAATGGCTTATAACGCCTTTAAGACTATCAATATGCCAAGCGCTCGTCCTGTTGACGAAGCTGATCCAACAAATCATAGTCCTGTCGTCAAAGATGACGAAGACACTCAGCCAGTTAACGTTTAAACCAGCAATCGCTTAAGGAGATATCATGGCGGGTACAGCTCATGAAATAATTGAAAAAAACACAGGCTTGCTGGTTATCTTTATTGTTATTGCAATTAGCTTTGCAACATTAGTAGAGATTGTTCCATTGATTTTTGATACCAAGTCTGGTGAAGAAGGTGGGGTCAACAAACCCTTACCTACTATGCAACCTTGGACAGCGTTGGAGTTAGAAGGACGTGATATTTATATCCGTGAAGGTTGCCATGTGTGTCACACACAAATGATTCGTCCGCTTCGTGCTGAAGTAGAGCGTTATGGTCCTTATTCACGTGCAGCAGAATCTACTTGGGACCATCCTTTTTTATGGGGTTCTAAACGTACAGGTCCTGATTTAGCACGTGTTGGGGGTCGTTACTCTGATGATTGGCAGAAGAAGCATTTAATTAATCCACGTTCATTAGTACCTGAATCAGTTATGCCAGGCTTCCCATGGTTGGCTAAGCAAGAAGTAGATGGTGCTAAAGTTCAAGAAAAAATGCGTATATTCCGAGATCGTTTTGGTGTGCCATACACTGATGCAGATATTGCCGGTGCTCCTGATAAAGTTTTAGGTGCTACTGAATTAGATGCACTGGTTGCTTATCTACAGCAGCTTGGTACTGCCATGGAGGGTCAACGCTAATGAGTATCAGTGATCTACATATTATAGCTACAGTGGCAGCATTTATTGCTTTCATCTGTATCGCATGGTGGGCGTATTCACCTAGTAACAAGAAACGCTTTGAAGAAGATGCACAGCTTGCGTTGGATGATGAACTATTAAGTTCATCACCCTCTAATTTACGCAATAAGGATAAAAGATGAGCATATTTTGGAGTTCATGGATCACCATCTTAAGTCTAGCCTGTTGGTTAGGTATTCTTGGCGTGCTCGTTTTCGTTTTACGTCATAAGCCGGATTTAGCAGAAGATGGCACTACGGGTCATACTTATGATGATGTCATCCAAGAGTATGACAAGCCCTTGCCTAAATGGTGGTTGGTTATTTTCTTTGGTTCAATTGTTTGGGCGTTATTATACTTTTTATTATTCCCTGCTATTTTTCCAAGTCACTTTAAGGGTCTTTCAACTGTAGAAGTTGATGGTAAGACTGTACCTTGGAGCTCAAAGAATGAGCTTTATAGTAATCTTGAAGAAAATAATAAGATTTTTACCAATAACTTTAATACAAACTTCTTGCCAAACCCTGCGGCGCAAAAACAACTGGCAACTTTAGCTTCTTTACAATCTAAAGAGCCTATTAAAACCAAAAGACCCCCTGCTCTAAACGAGCAACTTAATAAAAATATAGCAGCTTTAGGGCCTTATGTAACAGAGCTTTCGGGTAATCAGAAAGCACTTATGGCAGGTGAGCGCTTATTCTTACAAAACTGTGCAGTATGTCATGGTTCTACAGCGCAAGGTGCACCGGGCTATCCAAATCTAACTGACAATGATTGGTTACATGGCGGTAAACCTGAAAATATTTTATTAACTTTGCATAACGGTTGGCACGTTAATCTAGATCCTGCTCAACCATTACCTATGCCAGCCCAACGTAAAGATCTTGGCGAGCAAGGATTGCGTGCAGCTGCTGAGTATGTTCTGTCAATTTCTAAAAACCAAGAAAAGTCTGAACTTGATCCTCAGAAAATTGCTCAAGGTAAAGCTATTTATAATGAAAAATGTTTTATCTGTCACGGTAGTGACGCTAAAGGTAGTAT
>NZ_JAGLBC010000019.1 GCF_018260395.1 Psychrobacter sp. | reverse complement strand
ATGTATTTAGTTTTTAACTACCAATAAGGTAGCATCTTTAATATTGAATCAAAAAAAACTAAGACTTATACCTACTGCTGAATACTGAAGTGTTTTTTACCAAAAATCAATCATGAGCTTTAGCTTTCAAGTCATTAATTTTAATAAATTCATAAATTAACATCCAACACTTACAATGTCACATTTTGGACCTCATCAATTTCTAATTAGTAGTATTACTAATATTCTAATTGGTAGTCCTACTAAACAATGCCAATTATTAAGTGAATTTTGTTTAACTCACAGCGAATGTTTTATAAACTGTTTTATTTTAGTCTCTTATAACTGGCTGACTAGATAAAGTTTGATTAAGCACAACATTGAATCAGTTATTATAAGTGGTTGCAGCTATCATGCTAACTATAGTTTAGTTTTTAACAAGCATGGCTTGTAACCAAAATCCAGCCAACATTGCCACAACAAATAATATCGAATCTGTATAACCCGCCAAAGCAGTCACGAGTGCTGGCGCGGGACAGAACCCTACCATGCCCCAGCCTATACCAAATAATAAACTACCAATGACTAACTTGGGAGTAATCTTTGTGGCCGTAGGTAGGTCGAATGGCTCATTATTTAAAGCACTTTTTCCCTCATTTTTGCGTAATTTTACGTAAAAGAACACAGGCATAGCAACTGAAATACCGCCGCCCATTACCAAACCTAGCGAAGGGTCCCAACCATTAAATAACCGTAAAAAACTTAATACTTTTTCAGGATTTACCATTTGCGATACTATGAGACCAATAGCAAAAATAGTGCCCGATAAAAAACTGAAAATCATGGTCACTTTATTATTAGTAGTCATTATTTGCTCAATATATGCGTATATAAAAAAATAAAATTAAAGGTTTAATAAGGCTCAACGATCAGCTCGATCATGCTTTCTATAACTGAAGCATTGCAAACAAAGTTGCTGTCACAATGCCACTTGATAAAAATAATATCGTTGCGATAATGGAGCGTAAAGAGAGTCGCGAAATCCCACAAATCCCATGCCCACTGGTACAACCAGATCCCAATCGAGTACCAAAACCTACTAGTAATCCTGCCACAATAATTTTCCAGATAGGTTGACCCATTTCAAGCTGAGGAAAACTAAAAAATAGGCCATACCCCCAAGTTGATACTGCCATACCTAAGACAAATATCAATTGCCAACTAATACTGGGCAGTTTAGTAATTGAGTTTTTTAAAATACCGCTCATACCCATGATATGACCGCTACTTAGAATCAAAACCGAGGCTGCTAATCCTATAATTAACCCTCCAATTAGAGAGCTCCAAGGGGTAAATGTTGCCATATCAACCCAAGCGTTCATACGCACTCCTTATTATAAAAATATATTGTTTAAGCGACGGATAAACGCTTATTGCTTTTTTATGACCTGTAGTTGTATAAGATTTCAGTAATTTACTTATGTTCAGGAGCGCAGAAACTCTGATACAATACTTGCATAACGGCTAACGCATCTTTACTGGCTATGCTATAAAAAATCTGTCTGCCTTCTCGTCTTGTATTTACCAAACCATTCTCTCGAAGTACACCAAGCTGTTGTGACAAGCTAGGTTGTTTTATGCCTGTAGCTTGCTCCAAATCACGTACACAAGCTTCAGACTCGACAAGCTGACAAAGCAAAAGTAAGCGATCAGCATGAGAAAGTGACTTAAGTAAGGCTGTGGCTTTATTAGCAGATGCTTTTAAAGCCTCCACATCTAAATTTTCTACATTTACGTTATCGATTAACATTCTTTCTTTATCCAAAGTCTATTTCATAATCTCTTATTATATACAACAGAACTATCTTATACATAAATATATTATATATATGTATAATATAATCTGATGAGTTATTTCAATTGGTGAGATATCAAACAAAAAAACCAATCAGTTTATATGACTGGTTATCATAATTTCAGGATAATTATTGTAGTAAACTATCAGTATACTCACCGCATAAACGAACTAAAGCCGTTTAATAGCATCTGTACCGAAATTGAGATTAGAATCATCCCCATCAATCTCTCAATAGCTTTTAGGCCACGATTACCTAAAATTTTGTATAACTTGGTTGAGAAAAACAAGATAACTGCAGTGACCAACCAAGCCAATAATAAAGCCATTAATGCTTTGGTAATACTTTGTGAATTTTTTTCAGTTATCAAAATTAAAGTGGCTAAAATTGAAGGTCCTGCAATTAAAGGGATGGCTAAAGGCACAATAAAGGGCTCTCCGTCTCCTTCATCATCACCCATAACTGTGCCACGGTTCGGAAAAATCATACGTATGGCCATAATCATCATCACCAAACCACCACCAATGGCGACTGCTTCTGTACTTAACCCTAACGTATGAAGAATGCTGCCACCCGAAAATAAGAACAACACCATTAACAGTAGTGCAAGCAGCAACTCTCTGATAATAATAAACCTACGTCTTTCTTCAGGTACTTTATTCAATACGGATAGAAAAATTGGAATATTGCCCAATGGATCCATAATTAAAAACAAAGTAAGTGCTGTAGCGTAGATTTCCATAAATCTCCTTTGTAAAAAATTATTTTAATATTATTTTAAAAATCAAAATGTTAACAAACAAAACAAACTTTTAAATGACACAATTAAAACTCAAGAAACGTTAATTCGTTATATTCTACAGCGCGTGGCCAATGTATGGGCTTAGTAGGTACTGGTTTGCCATTAGAAATCAATTTAGCAGTATTTATCCAGCCAGCATGACCTACTACTAACACTATTTTATCTTCACTATCACTTTCAGCTTGCATTTGTTTTTGTAGGTCTATCCACGCCTCTACCCGTGCAAACAATTGACTTAAGCTCTCACCTTCAACTGGTGCAAAATCAGCAAACTTCTCACACCAGTTATCAATCTCTTTTTTGTCTATATCTGACCAAGGTTTGCCTTCCCATACGCCAAAATCAGTCTCAACAAGTCTATCATCAATATAACACTCAAACCCTTGAGCGACTAAATACTGACCTACTTGTTTTGAGCGTTGTAACGGACTTACCCAAATCTGCCTGGGCAACTGATTTGACCTAACAAAACGTAGTATTTGATGGGCTAGACGTTTCAATTTTCGTCTATCAACTTCAATATCACTTTGTCCATAACACAATCCATGAGATTGTTTAGGTCTAGGATGACGCCAAATGTATAACTGCATAAACCTTAATAGCTCCTTAGCTACCATGAAAATTGGCTGCAAAGCCTGCATAAATGGCAATTTCACTTATTTGCTGAGTAGCGCCTAGGCTATCTCCCGTGTAACCCTGCAATCTTCTTTTAAGCAGACGAAACATAGCAATTACTGCCAATAGCGCTAAAACCAAAGCGAGTAGCCACTGTTTGACGGTTATTTGTTGCATGATTTGAGGTAGTAATAAATGCAATATCAACCCCAGAAATAACAGCCATAGCGCACTCGCAAGCCACTGTTGGACGCTCATTTGCTGCGCCATTGGCTTAGCTTTAGCATGTTCTATATCGCCGCCATAAGGTAGTATTACGATAAGCAAGATACACAATAAGCGTGAAGCACAATGCGCGATGATTAGAGCCACTAATGCTGTCTCAATAGGCATTGAGGACAATAGACTTATTTTTAATAAAACCGCACAAAGCAGACCCAAGGTTCCATACGTGCCTATTCTTGAGTCTTTCATAATGGTTAAAGTGCGTTCTCGAGTAAGGCCACCACCTAGTCCATCACAGGTATCAGCCAATCCATCTTCATGAAAAGCACCCGTTAATTTAATACCAAATGCGGTACTGACCACTGCGGCCACTAGGGGATTAAAAATCAAGCTTGCTAACCAAAAAACTAGCGCGCATAGCACACCAACCATTAATCCCACTGCAGGGAAATGGCGACTACTTTGATGCAACCATTCGGGCTGATAATGTTTCAGTTGCACTGGAATACGGGTTAAAAACTGTGTGGCTACCAGTATTAACCGCAGCTCATGCTTGATCGACATCTAATTGCCCACACTTATGTATTTAACCACTCTTAATTTATTGAATACGCTCATACTGTAATTACTACTTATTCTACATAGATGCGGCCATTCACTTTTTATTGGTTACCTGAGCATCCTCAAAGCTTGCCATCTCATTAATGATGGCACAGGCTGATTGCAATAACGGATATGCCAATGCAGCCCCACTGCCCTCACCCAATCGCAAGTCGAAATCCAACAAAGGCTCAGCTTTAAGTGCCTTTAGCAAATATTTATGTCCTTGCTCTGCTGAGCAATGTGCAAATATGGCAAACTGTAGTACACCGGGGGCTAATCGCTCAGCTACCAATAAGGCACTACTAGCAATAAACCCATCAATTAATAAGATACGTCTGTCTTTTGCTGCTTGAATATAAGCACCTGCCATCATCGCAATCTCTAAACCACCAACAGCGGCCAGTACCTCAATAGGTTCGGTGACCGCCTTATAACGTTGCAATACTTTTTTCAAAACTTGTAACTTATGTTCAAGGCCAGCTTCGTCAAGACCCGTACCTCGTCCAATACAATCTTCAATCACTGTGCCCGTTAACTTCGCCATGAGCAGGCTTGCTGATGAAGTATTGCCAATACCCATTTCACCACAGATAAGTAGGTTGCCTTCAAGATCTTTGGCAATCTGCATGCCCGCCTCTAAAGCAGCAATACATTCCTCTTTGCTCATCGCAGGTTCATTTAGTGCATCACGGCTACCAAGTCGTATCTTATAATTTAGCAACTGCGGATTATTTACCGCTAGCTCAGCAAAGTCAGTAGCTACTCCAGCATCTACAACCTTTAAGTCCATATTATGTTGCCTAGCAATAACATTAATTGCCGCCCCACCATTTAAAAAGTTAAGCACCATCTGTGCCGTGACTTCTATTGGAAAAGCTGAAGTACCATGCTTTGCTAAGCCGTGATCTGCCGCAAATACTCTAATTTGGGGCTGCTCAATTTTAGGGTAAGTAGTCCCCAGTATTAATCCTATTTTAACGGCCAATGACTCAATTTTTCCTAATGAGCCGACTGGCTTAGTCTTATTATCCAAAATAGATTTAAGTTGTTGATTAAGTAAGGCATCTTCAATCATAGCTATGGTTGGCGCAATAAATACACTCAAAACTAACCCCTATCTTTGCTGTCATTGATGCTGTTTTTGATACTGTTGTTGATGCTGTTGTTTAAAGTAGCTTACTTTTAGCTATTAGGAATCTGCTATTAAAGAATTTAGCAGTTGATCAATCTCAATTTTAAACTCTTTGTCTTCAATTTTATTGGCGCTAACTTTGGCCTGTTTTAAGCTTTCAATAGCTTGTTCCTTATGACCCAATTCAAGTTGTAGCTCTGCCATTGAATATGCGATAGACGCGATATGATCCTTTGAGTTTATTGTGATGGCTTTGTCTAAAGCTTTTTGATAAATCTGTAATGCTTCCTCTAAATCGACCGTGAAATCAGCTAAAGTTTCCCACTGCTCCGGATGATCTTTATCTGATCCTTCATTATCAGTGCAAATCGATTTAAGCTCATTATAAAGGGCATCAAAGCGCTGCTGATCCTGTTGGCTATCTGCGTATAACAAATCTTCAGCGAGTTTATAAATGGCTTTATATATTTTGGTATTGATCATTACTAAGTGCCTTATCAGTGTATATAAACTCTATAATTTTCATAAATAAATGCGCTCTACAAACTATCAATTAGTTAATCAGTTAATCAGTTAATTAATAAAGCGTTTGAACTTATTAAGTTTGGGTGTGATTATACCGCATCTACTAAGCCACCATACCTAAAAACTTGAAGGTTATAGCAATCTTAAGAAATCTATACCAGTTATCTAACAGGATTAAGAATGAGTTGCTAAGTGATTGGCAACTAATGACAATTGTGGTTCAGTTTGTTCAGCCTTGCTGATATTCCAAAGTTGCTATGCCTAAGTTGCTATGCCTAAGTTGCTATGCCAATTTAGTGTCTTTATACTTAAGCTGATACTTATAGTTGATTTAACTATACTTGATGCTTTACTTTGTACTTTACTTGGTGCTTTACTTGGTGCTCTACTTGATGAATAAATAGTTAAGTTTGTAAGTTAAAAATAATCAATGTAATGCATTTATATCAACAATAAGGTAGTTATATGTCTCTTTGTTTGAATATGATTGTCAAAAACGAAAGTCACATTATTGAACAAACCTTACAAAACATCTGCCAATACTTTCCTATAACGTATTGGGTCATTTCTGATACAGGTTCAACTGATAATACCGTGGCTCTTATCGAAAACTTTTTTAAACAAAAAGGTATTGAAGGTCACATCCACTATGAACCTTGGCAAAACTTTAGCCATAATAGAAATGCAGCTTTAAAGCAATGTGAAGGTAAAAGTAATTATGTCTTGATATTTGATGCCGATGACCGTGTTCAAGGTAATCTAAACTTACCAGAATTTGAGTTAAATGCTGAAGCCAACAACTATATGTTGCAATTTATCAGTGAATCTGGAGATATCAAATACTTACGTAAACTGATTTTAAAAAACGATGGTAGCTTCTTTTGGCGCGGTGTATTACACGAGTATATTACTCGTAACGGACCCGAAAATACTATTAATATCGAAGGAGACTATGCCATAGTTTCGGGCCGCAAAGGCAATCGTAGCTTAGATAAAAATAAGTACAAAAAAGACGCACAAATCTTAAGCGATGCTTTTATTAAAGCTGAGGACACTGATTTATTACCACGTTATGCCTTCTACTGCGCTCAATCTTATAGAGACGCAAACATGACACAAGAAGCCATTGAATGGTATAAAAAAAGAGTCGAGATCAAATCAGGTTGGACAGACGAAATTTACTGTAGTTATATTGAGCTTGGACTACTTTATGAAAAGATAGAAGATTATGATAACGCTTTATATTACTGGCAACAAGGTATAATTCATGACCCTAGCCGTGCAGAAAGTTGGTATCATGTAGCTCGAAGACACAGTTGGGACAGACACACTGAATTGGCGTATGTCTTTAGTCGACAAGCCAGCGAAATTCCTTTGCCAATTGGCAACAGATTATTTATCTCCAAAAATATTTATCAATATTGGTCATACTATGAATGGTGCATCAATGCTTATAAACTTGGAAAATTCGAAGAATCTTACCTTGCTTTTAAGAAGTTGATAGCGGCTTGTCCACAAGATTTATTAGACAAAATATCTTATCAACTTAGTGGTTATGTTGATTTGATACTCGAAGATAACTTCGCTGAAGTAACTGAATTAACAAAGAATTTAAATCGATTGGATAGAATAAACTTATTGCAAGATGCCATATCTCAATAATAATTCAAATAGAGGTTTATACAATAAAAATGACAAATAATTTAGCATTAGATGGTCTAAACCATGTGCAGAATGCGTCAAAGGTTGCGAGTCCAAAAGCTCACTTTGAGCCGAAAATTATATTTTTTGATATTGATGATACGTTAAGCCGTGATGGGATTATTGCGCCACATAATAAGACCACTTTAGAACAGTTAGCAAAGACTGATATCAAACTTGCGATTGCTACTGGGCGATCTAAATCTATAATTCCTAAAGATATTTTACAATTATTTGATCGCGGTATTTTTGATGCCATCGTATGTACCAACGGCCAATACAATTTTGATAAACAAGGGGTAATTAGCCATTATCCACTTACTATTGAACAAGCCAGTAAAATTGATGAGTTGTGTCAACAAGATAATCTAATTCATAAATTTGACTCAGATACCCATTTGGCTTGGGCCAATGACAATGAAAACATACGGGCATTTATTGCCATTAATCCCAGTTCAATTATTGACGTAAATTACTATAAAACTAATCCTATCTATCAGTGTTCAGTATTTTTCAAAAGCCAAAAAGATAGAATGCAAGAAGTGGATTTTGCAAGTTTTGGTCTAAAATTAGTGCCTTGGCATCATATTGGTGGCGATATTCTACCTATTGAAGGGTCCAAAGAGCGTGGGGTTCGAGATGTTTGTCATTATTTTGATATTGATATCAGTAAAGCCATGGCTATAGGCGATGGCTTTAACGACTTAGAAATGTTTGATGCCGTTGGGTACGCTGTTGCGATGGGCGATGGTCAACCTGCTTTACAACAACGTGCAGATTTTATAACGGGCAGTATAGAGGAATATGGGATTCAAAGTGTCCTAGAACCATTATTGTCTAATTGAAACAAATAGCTAAAAATATCAGTGTCTGCTATGGATTGGTAAATACATTTCTTTGTCAATACTCCATGCGCCACTTCCCCGAACCCATAAATATAAGAATATAAAGCAATACAATACTGCTGCTTCACCTTCATTATTTAGGGGTAGCCAGAAGTTATCAAGCTGAGCATGGAACCCAAAGTAAGCGACTGCCATCATACCTGAACATAAAAATGCAGCAAGTCTAGTTTGAAAGCCAATAAGCAACATCACCCCTAATATAACTTCAAGTAAGCTGCCAAACCACATAAAGGTAAACGGTTCTGGCATAGGATGAATACTTTGAGGAATGCCAAATAGCTTAGTTGTTCCATTTAATAAAAATGCATAGGCAGTGACAATACGTAATAGGGCTAAAACGTATGGTTCAAAACGCGACATTGAACTAAATAACACTTTCATTGGCTATTCCTAAAGTTAGGGGTTGTAGATTTGGGTATTATTAAGTTAAAGGCGTTATCACACTAAAAAAATATAGGTTGTATATTACATAGATTTAATAAATTTAGCTAATTTTTAATTGTTTAAAAATTGTTTAAGTTAAGGGTTTGTTTTAGCGAAGTAGTTAACAGTTTAAATATTAAAGCTAAAAGCTACCAAGTTATTTTAAAGACATACCTAATTTGAATAACTCCTTGAATTGCTTTGGTAACTTTAATAAATAAGCATCATTAAATTACAGCCCTGCCTTCAAACTTGCTTCAATAAACTGATCTAAATCGCCATCTAATACAGCTCCAGTATTAAAGGTTTCAACGCCAGTGCGTAAGTCTTTAATTCTTGAGTCATCGAGTACATACGATCGAATCTGACTGCCCCAGCCAACGTCTGACTTATTGTCTTCAACAGCTTGTTGCTTCTCCATACGCTTTTGCATTTCAAGCTCATAAAGCTTAGCCCTTAACATTTTCATGGCAGTGGCTTTATTACCATGTTGGCTTCGCTCGTTCTGACATTGCACCACAGTATTGGTTGGCTCATGGGTAATACGTACTGCAGAGTCGGTAGTGTTTACGTGCTGACCACCTGCCCCGCTTGATCGATAGGTATCAATACGTAAATCTGCAGGATTAATATCAATTTCAAAATCATCATCAATCTCAGGTGACACGAAGACTGCAGCAAACGATGTATGGCGGCCGTTATTACTATCAAACGGTGATTTACGTACCAGACGATGTACGCCCGTCTCAGTGCGTAACCAGCCATATGCATAATCGCCAGATACTTTAAATGAAGCTGATTTCACGCCTGCCACACTTCCCGCTGAAATTTCAGTCATTTCAACTTTAAAGCCATGTGACTCACACCAGCGCGTGTACATACGCAGTAACATTTCAGCCCAATCTTGAGCTTCAGTACCACCACTGCCTGACTGAATATCAACATAACAGTTATTGGCATCCATCTCACCATTAAACATGCGTTTAAATTCTAAGTCTTCTACTTTAGCTTGAGCAGCAGTTAACTCGTTTTGCACATCAGTTAACAAAGATTCATCATCTGCTTCTACGGCCAACTCTAACATTGCTGATGCATCTTCTAATGTGCTCTCAAGGCCAACAATGGTATTAATAACTGCGTCTAATTGACTTTTCTCTTTACTAATCTTGGTCGCCCGTTCAGGGTCATTCCAAAGCTCAGGATTTTCCATCTCAAGATTGACTTCTTCTAAGCGTTCTGACTTACCATCAAAGTCAAAGATACCTCCGTAGATCCTTTGCACGCTCTGTTAAATCTTTAATTTGTTCTTGATACTGATTGATTTCCATAAATATTCCAAAATTTTTTAAAACTAAGATGTCTAAATTAGACTGAATGGCTGATTAATTGATTGATTTATAGACTGATAGCTTGGCTAGATAGACCAATCTTCAACTGCCCAGCGATGTGCTAAAGCATGAGCATGTAACACCTCATCAGGGGTTACTGCTACCGGTATATCCGCCCATTCAAGAAGCGGAAGGTCATTCTTTGAGTCAGAATACCCATAAGTTTTACTATAACGGGTACCTTGTTGTTCTTTTAAAGCCAACCACTTATTAAGATGATATATTTTACCTTCTTTAAAGTTAGGTTTGTCGGTTAATTTGCCTGTATAGCGGTTATCTTTTACCTCAAGCGGGGTAGCCAACACATTAGCCGCTTCAATACCAAAACGCTTTGCAATCTCCGATACCACAAAGTCGTTAGTGGCTGAGATGATTACCACATCATGTCCAGCATCGATATGATGTTTAATAGCCTTAATGGCTTTGGGACGAATGTGAGGCATAATCTCAATATTAATATAGTCTTCACGAATCTCGAATAGACGCTGTAATGGCAAAGTGGTCAAAAACTCTGCTACAAATTCATTATATTCTATGGCATCAAGTGTACCTTCGATATACTGCTGATAAAACCTTTGGTTGGCAGTTCGATATTGTGCTTCATCGACCAATCCCTTTTTAACAATATATTCGCCCCATAGATAATCACTATCAACATCAAGTAAGGTGTGATCTAGGTCAAATAGTGCCAACTCTTTGGTATTAAATTTTACATCCTTGGAGTCATTTTGCTCATTAACTTTTACTTTATTAATTACATCATTAATGTTTTGCAACTTGTTAGTGACTGTATTTTGCATTTGACCCTCACCTTATTAATAATATCAGTAAAGCAAAATCTGATAAATAAAAGCCAGATTTAACTTATTCCTTAAGTTTATGCTAATAGTAGAATATTAAATTGTTAGAATTAACATTATTAGCTTCTAAAAACAAAAGCTGCCTATAAGCTTTAGACAGTTTAAGATTAAAAATGAGTTTATTTAAATTTCTATTAGAACCCATGTTTTGTTTAGAGCACTACTCTGGAGCTTGTATTTGTTGTAGACCTGTCTTAAATTGTTCAGCTTTTTGGGTATAGTGCATTGCAGACATTTTAAGCATAGCTGCTTGAGCGTCAGTTAATGTTTTCACCACTTTAGCAGGCGAGCCCATTACCAATGAGTTGTCAGGAATCTCTTTGCCTTCAGTAACCAAAGATTTTGCACCAATTATACAGTTTTTACCTATTTTAGCGTTGTTTAGTACCACAGCACCGATACCAATTAAGCTGTTTTCACCCACACTACAGCCATGCAACATGGCTAAATGGCCGATAGTAACATAGTTGCCAATATTAACCTCAATACCTGCATCTGTATGAATAACCGCATTTTCTTGCACATTGGTATAATCCCCAATATTGATTCGCTCATTATCTCCGCGAATAACAGCACCAAACCAAACATTGGCTTTATGGCCTAAATAAACATCGCCTATCACTTGGGCACTATCAGCAACCCAACCTTGAAATGGCGTAGCGAATTGTGGAGACTTGTCTAAATGTTTAAAAATCATAGCAAACATCCTTTTATATGGTTTTTAATTTATAAAAATTTAACGAGCTTGAAATTTTTTAAATTAATTATATTTCCATAGTCATTATTTTAAGCACTTAGATTAGCACTTATTTAAATTTTATTTAATATATAGGTTTATATAGTCAGTAAAAAAGCTTTAAGGTTAAATCGATGATTTATAAATAGATAAGGCTATATTTTTAAAAATAACTCAATATAAATATATACAATTAATCATTTTAATATAAATCATGCTAAATTATGCGAAACACTTCAACCATTGGCCTCTATTAGGAAATACTCAGATGCTCAATCAGCACAAATCTCTCGCTACTGCTATTTTGCTGTCTGGTTCAGCTTTGGCAGCCAGTCCAGCTTATGCAAAATCAGACATTGAAACCGCGGGTGATATTATCGCTATAACCATTCCAGCGGTAGCCTATGGGTCAACTTATTACATGCATGATCCTGAGGGGCGTAAGCAGTTTTATGAATCATTTGCAGCCAATGCGGTAACTACCTATGCTTTAAAAAAGAGCATAGATAAGGAACGCCCAGACCATAGTGATAATGAATCATTTCCTTCGGGCCATACTTCTTTAGCTTTCCAAGGAGCCAGCTTTATACATAAACGTTACGGCTTTGAATACAGTATCCCAGCATATATCGGTGCAACTTTTGTTGGCTATAGCCGCGTTGAAGCTGATAAACACTATACTTCTGACGTATTGGCGGGGGCTGCTTTAGGGGTAGCCAGTAGTATGTTTTTGACTAAAAGCTACTTAAACGATGATTTGATAATTAGTGCCAATTTGGCACCTGAGTCTTATCAATTGGCTGTGCACTATCAGTTTTAGTGATTAATTTCAGGAATCTCTATTTCTTTTGCTGATTAGGCCATAACTTTACTATCATATATATGTTTTTAACCATTAATTATAGTATTACCTAGCCATTTGCAGTATGTTTTTGTATAATACGTGAAATCTGTACCTAAGCGAGTAGACATGATCCAGTTAGCAACACTCACTATTGACCTTTGTTTTAGTGATATTGTTGTTTTCTGTAATTGTTGTACTCGCTTTTTTGCGGCTAAAATTTGATAAATCTAATTTTATAATCTTTATAAAGTCGCAACTTTAACCACTGTCAGGTCATGATATACGAATTAAAAGGGTAATAATATGGGCGTACACCAAGTCATAACAGATAATAATTTAAATGAAGTTGAAGCTATTTTAGCCCTAGCGGATGGTAGTGTTTTCCGTGGCATTTCCATAGGCGCTCTTGGAAGTCGCGTTGGTGAGGTGGTATTTAATACTTCAATGACAGGTTATCAAGAAATCTTAACTGACCCAAGTTATGCCAAGCAAATTGTTACCCTAACTTATCCTCATATTGGTAATACTGGAACCAATACTGAAGATGCTGAGTCTGGTAATGTTAATCAACAACATCAAGTTTGGGCGGAAGGCTTAATTATTCGTGACGCTACCATGACGACTTCTAACTTCCGTAACAGTGAGTGTCTAAGCGACTATCTTGAACGTCAACAAACTGTAGCTATCGCAGAGATTGATACGCGCAAGTTAACTCGTATTTTACGTGACAAAGGTGCCCAAAATGGCTGTATCATGACCGCTAGCAACGGTGCTACCATAACAGATGACGATATACACAAAGCCTTGGAATTGGCACAGGAGTGGGAAGGTCTAGAGGGTATGGACTTGGCGAAAGAGTGCTGTAATCCTGAAGGCTTCGAGTGGACAGAAGGCACTTGGGAGCTTGCAGACCGAGGTGTTCATGGTGTGACCGAAAGCAAAACAGGCGGCTACTTTAAAAAGCTTGGCGAGCACATAGATCATAAATATAACGTAGTAGCTTATGATTTTGGCACCAAAACTAATATCTTGCGTATGTTAGTTGACCTAGGTTGTAAGGTTAAGGTTGTTCCAGCACAAACACCTATTGCTGATGTTTTAGCACAAAATCCAGACGGTATCTTCTTGTCAAATGGCCCTGGTGATCCTGCTGCTTGTGGTTACGCCATTGATGCAGTACGTCATATTATCGAAAAAACAGATATTCCAACCTTTGGTATTTGCTTAGGTCACCAATTGGTCGGCTTAGCGAGTGGTGCAAAAACCATGAAAATGAAGACTGGTCATCATGGTGCCAACCACCCCGTTCAAGATTTGGACAGCAAAAAAGTTATGATCACCAGCCAGAACCATGGTTTTGCAGTTGATGAATCTACCCTGCCTGCTAATATCAAGGCCACACATCGTTCATTGTTCGATGGCACCAATCAAGGTATTGAGCTAACCAATAAGCCTGTATTTAGCTTCCAAGGTCACCCTGAAGCCAGCCCTGGCCCACATGATGCTGCGGTGTTATTTAACAAGTTTGCAGCGATGTTGGCTGACGCTAAAGGTTAGTTTATATGGTCGAAAAAATAAAAAATATTTTTATAGCTAGTATTCAGCGTTGTAAGAGCTTCTGTAAAGTGAGATCTGCATCTAATGAGAACACTTGGCATTTAGTCGTTAATAACTTTAGAAATCAGTGCCAATTTAAGATGCAATCCTTAAAGCCTTACGAACGCTGGAATTGGGCATTCTCTATACTTTTAAAGCTTAATAAGATCTACCCTTTTGAATTATTAGAGCATGTTATTCCCGATATCGTATATATTCATAATGATGATTTTAACGATGAGCTCACTGCAGTTCTTAAAGATGACATACTGCAGGCTAAATATGAATATGGTTTTACAATATCTGAAATGGGGGAGTTTGCCGAATTGTTAGCTAATAATGAGTATTTAACTTTCGATCAATCTCTACAAGTCTTTGAACATATAGTAAATATTGGTAATTACAACTATTCGAACTCAATTGAAAGCTGGGAAGAATATTTTAAAGACCTGAATATAGCATTTGATAATATTGATTAAAGTTTATGTAATGCTCATGCCATTTTAACTTTTTCAATATTTAAGCTTTAAAAGAGCGAGTTGATATTACTTACTAATACACATTTGAATAAATAAAAGAGAGACTTATGCCAAAACGTACCGATATTAAAAGCATTCTAATTATTGGCGCAGGCCCTATAGTGATTGGTCAGGCGTGTGAGTTTGATTACTCAGGCGCCCAAGCGTGTAAGGCTCTTCGTGAAGAAGGCTACCGAGTGGTCTTGGTAAACTCAAACCCTGCGACTATCATGACTGATCCAGTTATGGCCGATGCCACTTATATAGAGCCAATTACTTGGCAGACCGTTGAACAAATCATTGATAAAGAGCGTCCTGATGCTATTTTACCGACTATGGGCGGTCAGACTGCGCTTAACTGTGCTTTAGAATTAGACAAAAATGGTGTTTTGAAAAAGTACAATGTAGAGCTAATCGGTGCAAGCAAAGACGCTATCGAAATGGCAGAAGATCGTGATTTATTTGACCAAGCCATGAAACGTATTGGGCTTGAATGTCCGCGTGCAGAAATCGCTGAAACCATGGATCAAGCATTTGAAATTCAAGCCAAGCTTGGATTTCCATGTATTATTCGCCCTTCTTTTACTATGGGCGGTTCGGGCGGTGGCATTGCCTATAACCGTGACGAATTTATCGAAATTTGTGAGCGTGGATTTGACCTATCTCCTACTCATCAACTATTAATTGACGAATCATTGATTGGTTGGAAAGAGTATGAAATGGAAGTGGTTCGTGACAAAAATGACAACTGTATTATCATATGTTCGATTGAAAACTTAGACCCAATGGGTGTTCATACTGGCGACTCCATTACCGTAGCTCCAGCGCAGACTTTGACCGATAAAGAATATCAAATCATGCGTAATGCATCATTGGCAGTATTGCGTGAGATTGGCGTAGAAACGGGCGGTTCTAACGTACAGTTTGGGGTTAATCCGAAAACCGGTCGTATGGTTGTGATTGAAATGAACCCTCGCGTCTCACGGTCATCAGCCTTGGCCTCTAAAGCTACAGGTTTCCCTATCGCCAAAATTGCTGCAAAACTAGCCGTAGGTTATACGCTTGATGAATTACAAAATGACATCACAGGTGGTAAGACACCTGCTAGCTTTGAGCCATCCATTGATTATGTCGTAACTAAGATTCCACGTTTTAACTTTGAAAAATTCCCGCAAGCTGACAACATCTTATCGACTCAGATGAAATCTGTTGGTGAAGTTATGGCCATTGGCCGTAATTTTCAAGAGTCAATGCATAAAGCGCTACGTGGCCTAGAGACCGGTGCAGATGGTTTTGACGAACAAATTGATTTTGCGGCTTTAAAAGCAGGTAAAATTAGTGAAGATAAAGTGAAATCTGAAATCAAACAGCGTTTAACCGTGCCTACCCCTGAACGTATCTTCTATATTGCCGATGCGTTTCGTTTAAGTTTTAGTGTTGAACAAGTCTTTAACTTCACCAACATCGACCCTTGGTTCTTAGTACAGATTGAAGATATTGTTAAGACAGAAGATCAAGTCAAACAATTAGGCTTCGGAGGCCTAACTGCTAACAATCTTCGTAAATTTAAACGGAAAGGGCTATCAGACTTACGTTTGGCAAAATTAGTTGGCGTATCACAAAAGCAACTGCGTAAAAAGCGTTGGGATTTAGAAATTTACCCTGTTTATAAGCGTGTCGATACTTGTGCAGCTGAATTTGCTACTTCTACAGCTTACATGTATTCAACTTATGACGAAGAGTGTGAAGCGAATCCTACCAACAATAAAAAAATAATGGTAATTGGTGGTGGCCCAAACCGTATTGGACAAGGTATTGAATTTGATTATTGCTGTGTACATGCGGCACTAGCCATGCGTGAGGATGGTTATGAGACTATCATGGTTAACTGTAACCCTGAAACGGTATCTACTGACTATGATACCTCTGATCGCTTATACTTTGAGTCAATTACTCTTGAGGACGTATTAGAAATCGTTCGTATTGAAAAACCTGACGGCGTTATCGTTCAGTTCGGTGGTCAAACGCCTCTTAAACTTGCTCGTAGCTTGGAAGCTGCAGGGGTGAATATAATAGGTACATCACCTGATGCTATTGATCGTGCTGAGGACCGTGAACGATTCCAGCACATGATTCATCAGTTAAATCTGATTCAGCCGCCTAATGCATTAGCTACCAGTCTAGAAGATGGTCTAGTCAAAGCTAAAGATGTTGGCTATCCATTGGTAGTCCGTCCCTCATATGTGCTGGGCGGTCGTGCGATGGAGATTGTCTATAACGAAGAAGAGCTTAAGCACTATCTTCGTACCGCCGTACAAGCATCAAACGAGGCACCTGTGCTGCTTGATCGCTTCTTAGACGATGCTATTGAAGTTGATGTTGACTGTATTAGTGACGGTAATGAAGTGGTTATTGGCGGTATTATGCAGCATATTGAACAAGCTGGGGTCCACTCAGGTGATTCTGCGTGTTCGTTACCGCCATACTCTTTGTCTGAAGAGATCTGTGATGAGATGCGGTTTCAAACTATTGCTATGGCCAAAGAACTTGGTGTGATTGGCTTGATGAATGTCCAGTTCGCAGTGAAAGATGGTACAGTTTATATTTTAGAAGTGAATCCACGTGCTGCACGTACAGTGCCATTCGTTTCTAAGTGTATCGGTACTTCGTTAGCTCAAGTTGCTGCGCGCTGTATGGCGGGTCAATCACTACAGGATCAAAACTTCACTAAAGAGATTAAGCCATCTTTCTTTGCAGTTAAAGAATCAGTATTTCCGTTTGCTAAGTTCCCTGGCGTAGACCCTATCCTAAGCCCAGAAATGAAATCAACTGGTGAGGTTATGGGTGTGGGTAAGACATTTGGGGAAGCTTTTTATAAAGGTATCATCGCTACTAACGAACGTTTACCAGGTTTGCCAAAACAAGGCGAAATTAAAACTGTCTTTATTTCAGTCCGTGATAGTGACAAGCCTAACATCGTTGCTGTGGCTCAACAATTAATCGATTATGGCTTTAAGATTGTGGCAACTGCCGGAACCCAGCAGTATTTAACTGATAAAGGTATTGAATGTAAACGCATTAATAAAGTGACTGAAGGTAGACCACATGTGGTAGATGCCTTGAAAAATGGTGAACTTGACCTTATTATAAATACTACTGAAGGCAAGCAGGCGCAGGAAGATTCATTCTCTATACGTCGTAATGCCTTGCAAAGCAAAGTATTCTATGTCACTACTTTAGGTGCAGCAGATGCAATATGTAAGTCTTATTCTATCGACTTACCATTTGAAGTGTATAAGTTACAATCATTACACGAACAGGCTCAAGCGTTAAAAGCTAACAGTTAATTTAAGGTTAAGTAACAAAAATTAGTCATATCATTGTGTTTAAAAGCTTATAATGACATTATTAATTAATCTATTTGTTATGTAAATAAATGATTATAATTTTAATAAGCATTTATTCGTATGTTTACAACCTATTTATAAAGCGTTAGCCACATATTTATGTTTTTTTGAATTGCTAATCGAAGCTTTCGGTTGGCAATTTTTATTATCAGCTATTATTAGACTTTATAGTCTAAAATGGCTAAATATTGTAGGAAGTATCTTACTCTCTACAAAGCAAACTTATCCAAATTTTTACACTTACAGCATCCTATTTTTAGGGTGTTGGGGTGTTTTTTATTTATTTATCTATAGATGTGTATGAGGAAGATGATATGCAACGTTACCCTATGACTCCGCAAGGACATGCTGCGTTAGAGGCAGAACTAAAACAACTTAAAACTGTAGATCGCCCGCGTATAACTGCAGCTATTGCTGAAGCTCGTGAACATGGCGATTTAAAAGAAAATGCTGAATATCACGCCGCCCGTGAGCAACAAGGTTTTTGTGAAGCTCGTATTCGTGATATCGAAGCTAAACTTTCAGGTGCTCAAGTAATAGATCCCTCTAGCCTACCTCACGAAGGTCGAGTAGTATTTGGTGTCACGGTTGTGATTGAAAATTTAGATACTGAAGAAGAAAAACGCTATCAAATCGTTGGCGATGATGAGGCAGATTTTAAAAATAATAAAATTTCTGTTAATTCTCCTATTGCTCGTGGTCTGATTGGAAAGTCCGAAGGTGATGAAGCTCGAATTCCAACGCCAAGTGGATTGGTAGAATTTGAGATTATTAAAGTTATTTATGAATAAATTTTAAAGCTTTAAAAATTTTTATTATTTTATATACATTCGCTAGAGTCGCCTATTTATATGCTTATTGAGCCAAATTTGACTATAATCTGCTACTAAATGAACTCTAGCGACACTTGCATAGTATCTTTGCTTAATGTTAAGTTACAAAAAATAAACATTCTTAAATAAAATTGTGACACTTGATGTGTATCTTTAGTACAAATCGATTAGTAGTAAATATTAATAGTATTCCAAATATTATGATTACTAATTGAACTATTAATTAAGTTTTATTTACGTATTATCTAATTAGTAACTGCATAATCTTCAATATCTGAATTAAGCATGATATACATGATATATAAGATGAATGCTTACGAGGCAATTATGAAGAAATTCTCATCAGCTTTATGTGCATTAGTTTGCATGGTAGGAGCTAGTAACTTAGCTCAAGCTATTGAATCAAAGCAACCTATTAGCGTTAAAAGCCCAAGCGATATCGACAGTGTCCTCAGTGAGTTAGCTCGTAAACAAACTCAACCTACCTCCTTATTACAAACCTCTTTTGAGCCTTCAACTCTATCAAGAAATAGCTCATTAATAAGTACTAAAGAATCAAGCAAAGCAGATGATGACACTAATGATGTTTTATCTCATTTAACATTAGTTGCTTCTAATGCCGTTAACAAGTTTAAGCAAAGTGGTCGCGCTTCTTGGTATGGTGGCAAATTCCATGGTAGAAAAACCGCCAGTGGTGAAAGCTTCGATATGAATACGATGACAGCTGCCCATCCTTCACTACCTTTCAATACTTATCTTAAAGTTACCAATAAAAATAATGGTAAAACAGTAGTGGTGAAAGTGAATGACCGTGGCCCATATCATGGTAACCGTGTTCTTGATTTATCTTATGCTGCTGCCAAACAAATCGGTTTGGTCAGTCGTGGTATAGCTAATGTTTCAATTGAAAGAGTCGTTTCTCCCTAGTTTGAACGACTTATCGTACTCTTAATGGTTAGGCTGTACTGGTAGTGATTAGGCTGTTCTAAATATAGAATTTATCTAAAATTATTGTCTAACATTATCTTAGGATTTGAATTAAGCTTATTGCTTAGTTATATATCGTTAAAAACTAGAGTCAAAAGAGGATCTGTATTACAGGTCTTTTTTTTATCCTAAAATAAGGATTCAAATTTGAATCTATATAGTTTTGACTTAAACTATATCATTCTTGCCACATCTAAAATGTGCTTGATAATCGTACTCTCCTAAAGCATACAAGAGTAACCCTACCATGAAGGAAGTTGTTTACAAAAAACCTGCCAGCGCTCTTCAACTTTACTTAGTTACCGATAGCGCATTGTGCGCCAAAAATGGACTGATAGAAACTGTGCTAGCCGCTATTGACGGTGGTGTGTCAATGGTACAACTGCGTGACAAACATGCTAGTGATGAGGTTATATATAGAACAGCCTGCGAGCTTAAAGAAGCTATTAATGGTTGTGTACCCTTGGTAATTAACGACAGAGTTGAAATTGCAAAACTGGCCAAGCTTGATGGCGCCCATATTGGTCAAGGCGATCTTAGTGTTCTCCAAGCGCGAGAAATATTAGGACCTGAAGCTTGGTTGGGCTTATCGATTAACACATTATCTGAACTTGAAATTGCACACGCAAATCATTTAGGCATGCTCGACTATTTTGGTTTGGGTCCAGTATTTACCACCAATACCAAACCCGATCATGCCAGCCCTATCGGCATTCAAGGGTTAGATAATTTAGCAAAGTTTAGTAAGTTACCTACAGTGGCTATCGGTGGAATAAATCAAGACAATGCCGAGCAAGTATATCAGACCAGTTGTAATGGTATAGCAGTAGTATCTGCCATATGTGGGTCTGACAATCCTAAATTAGCTGCGCAAAATCTATTGCAGCAGTACCCTTCATCAAAGTCTAATAAATAAACTTTAAGGCGTATACTATTATAATTTATTAGGAGATAACGATATGATTAGCAATACGCTAACCATTGCAGGGACAGATTGTACAGGTGGCGCTGGCATTCAAGCGGATATTAAAGCTATTAGCGCCAATGGCAGCTATGCGATGAGCGTTATAACT
The DNA here is from genome assembly GCF_018260395.1 of Psychrobacter sp. GTDB lineage: Bacteria > Pseudomonadota > Gammaproteobacteria > Pseudomonadales > Moraxellaceae > Psychrobacter. The sequence continues at coordinate 3,863 of NZ_JAGLBC010000019.1, read as the reverse complement.
GCTGTCGTGGCTCAAAATACTCAAGGCGTACAAAAAATACAAATGATGCCAGTGGAAATGATTCGTGCTCAAATTGACTCTGTGTTTTCAGATGTGCAAGTTGATGCTGTCAAGATTGGTATGCTAGGTAATGCTGAGGTAATTCAATGTGTTGCTGATGCGCTAAAAACTTATCAACCTAGTAAAGTCGTATTAGACCCAGTCATGGTGGCTAAAAGTGGTGATAGACTATTAGACAATGATGCGGTCAGTGCCTTACGTGAGCTATTGCTACCTAAGGTAGGGCTGATCACCCCAAATTTACCAGAAGCTGCTGATTTGCTAGGAGAGACACAAGCCACCACTCGAGAGCAAATGTTAGATCAGTCACAGCGTTTGGGCATAGCGACATTTCTAAAAGGTGGGCATTTACTCGATCAGGCTGACTCCCCTGACTTACTATGGGCAGATGGTCAAAGCCATTGGTTAGAGGCTGAACGTATTGCCACTAAGAACAGTCATGGGACTGGCTGTACTCTGTCAGCTGCTATCGCAGCTTTTTGGGGTCAAGGCGATAGTTTGAGCCTAGCTTGTGCTAAAGCCAAAGCGTATTTAACCGGCGCTTTGGCTAATGCAGATGTGCTCAATGTCGGACACGGTCACGGACCAGTACATCATTTTTATAAATACTATTAATATTATTTTTTTGCAGCAAAAGCACTTATAGTATTAAATCTCAAACGCTCTATCGATTGCATCGTCCAAACGGTCAGCAGTTATCACATTAATACCTTTAAACTGCCCCATTAAACTTTTTGGGGCATTGGCTTTAGGCACGATGGCATGAGTAAAGCCATGTTTCATAGCTTCTTTTAAGCGCTCTTGACCATTAGGTACAGGACGAATTTCACCTGACAATCCGACCTCACCAAATACTGCCAACGATGAAGGAAGTGGTTTTTCTTTGATACTCGATGCGCAAGCCAATAGCACAGCCAAGTCAGAGCCGGTCTCCATAACTTTAACCCCGCCTACTACGTTGACATATACATCTTGCCCACTGGTATGAATTCCGCCATGACGATGCATAACTGCCAATAACATTGCCAAACGCTGAGGATCTAAACCCAAGGCCATACGTCTTGGCTGGCCTGCAGAATCATCCACTAAAGCTTGCACCTCGACCAATAAAGGACGCGTTCCCTCACGGCTAACCATTACCACTGAGCCTGATATCGGCTTCTCGTAACGACTTAAAAAAATAGCCGAAGGGTTGGCCACCTCTTTAAGACCAGTATCTGTCATACCAAAAATACCTAGCTCGTTAACGGCACCAAAGCGATTTTTTACCGCGCGAATCATACGGAAACGAGAATCAGACTGACCTTCAAAATACAAAACAGTATCAACCATATGCTCCAATACCCTTGGTCCAGCAAGCGTTCCTTCTTTGGTAACATGACCCACTAAAAACAATGCAGTACCAGTTTGCTTAGCATAGCGAGTTAACATCGCAGCTGATTCACGAATCTGACTGACTCCCCCTGGTGCAGAATTAATGGCATCAGTATATATGGTCTGAATTGAATCAATAATGGCGACTGCGGGCTGTTCTTGAGTCAAAGCGGCACAGATGGTTTCGACATTAGTCTCGGTCATTACCTTCAAATAATCACTTGAGAGACCTAAACGTTGGGCGCGCATGGCCACTTGCGATAAAGATTCCTCACCAGTTACATATAGCGCACTACCTGCCAATGATTCAGGGTTTGCCATATTAGCAGCTGTTTGTAATAAAATCGTTGATTTACCAATACCTGGATCGCCACCGATCAATACCACTGAACCAGCTACTAGACCTCCGCCTAAGACACGGTCAAACTCACTTATACCGGTAGGCAATCGAGTATCGAATGTAACATTCACTGAACCCAGCGTTACTATCCCACTTTGCGAGCCTGAATAATTCATACGGTCATTCTTTACATTGACCACGGCTCCTAAATTAGGTGCTGATGAAGCTGAAGAATTACTGGATTTTTTATGATGTGGCATTGATACATTAGGCGCTTCCACTAAGGTATTCCATTCGCCACAATCAGAACATTGTCCAGACCACTTACCAAAGTAAGCGCCACAATTTTGACAGACATAATTAGATTTTGATTTAGACATAATTGATATACCTTAAAATAACTAATCAGACTTGTTTCATCCCTTGAATGAACACCACCTACTTATGTGTTAAACGTTTTGTATTTATTAAACTTAAAAAAATAAGGTGAAAAAATGGCCAGCTAAATTCAGCCAGCCATATTTAAAATTGATAAATTTAAAAAACAAATTAAAATAGTTTTAGTTTTTATAAATTTTAAACCTGAAAATCTTTACCTAAATAAACTTCTTTCACCAGCGCATTATTTAACACTTCCTCTGAGCTACCATGAGCAATTATTGCCCCTTCACTAACAATATAGGCATGTTCACAGATAGCTAAAGTCTCACGCACATTATGGTCGGTTATAAGAACGCCTATACCTCGGTGCTTAAGCGCAATAATAACCTCTTTTATATCGCTTACAGAAATAGGGTCAACACCTGCAAAAGGCTCGTCTAATAAAATGAATTTTGGGTTAGCAGCAAGGGCTCTGGCAATCTCACAACGTCGGCGCTCACCACCCGACACACTCATACCTAACGAACGACGAACATGACCCAAACTAAAATCAGAGATAAGTTTTTCAAGCTCCTGTTTTTGAGCCGCTTTATCCAAATCTTTTCTAGTTTCTAAAATAGCAAGTATATTGTCTTCTACTGTAAGCTTACGGAACACAGACGCTTCTTGGGGTAAATAGCCTATACCCGCTCTAGCACGTTCATGCATCGCGTATTTAGACAAGTCTTTATTGCCAAGCTTAACTAAACCTTTATCCATATTAACAAGGCCAACTACCATATAAAAACTAGTCGTTTTACCAGCTCCATTTGGCCCTAGTAATCCCACTACTTGTCCTGGCTCCACGCTAAATGACACATCTTTCACCACCCAACGTTTACCATAACGCTTAGCAAGATTACGCATGGTTAGTGCAGTGTCAGACGCTTCAGGTATGATATTTTGAGCCTTAGATATATCCGGCTGTGTTATTGAGGACGCAGCAGATGTCACAAGCTCTGAATCAGAAGGATTTGGCGCTGAGTTAATCATGATCTATCTAATTCCTGTACGGCTATTTGATTGACTAGGCGGAAAGATTAATTCAACACGTTGACTGCCACCTGACGTCGCTTCAACATCGCCTACTTTTAGACTATAACGAATGACATTACCAGCGAAGCTAGCGCCATTTTGAGTTAATTTGGCATTCCCTGTTAAAGTAACAATACCGTTTTGCGCATTATAATCAATCTTATTGGCCTGACCTCTTGCCAGACCCTTTTGTTGGGTCACAACTTGCTGCATAGTAGCAGGTCGACCCGTAGCCACTGCTGACTCAATACTACGGCCATCTGACAAATTAACTGTTATATTGTCTGCTGTTAACTTCAAAGTGCCTTGTGTAATGGTCACATTGCCTGAATAAGAGGTCACCCCAGTACGTTCACTATAAGTAGCTTTATCTGCCAACAACCGTATCGGCTGCTGTGCATCTGAAGGCAATGCGTTGGCATTAAAAGATGCCATTGACGCTATTACTACAGTAGTACACAAGGCAACTTTGGGTATATTTAGCATAGATGAGCCCATTATTATAGTGGTGTTTAAATATTGATTAAAGTTGATTAGGGCATTGGTTTTAAAGCGTTTATTCACAGTTTAGTTCCTAAAAATTCGGCTTAATAAATAGCCTTTTTCTGAAATGAACAAAGTATTTGCTAACTTA
>NZ_JAGLBC010000181.1 GCF_018260395.1 Psychrobacter sp. | reverse complement strand
CACGTGAGCTACAGCGAGACGGTGAGGTTATCATCTGTGCAGAAACGGCATTACCCGTTAAGTTTTCTGAGACAATTGTTGAAGCAGTGGGTGAGATAGATATCGAACGTCCTGAACACACAAAAGGCTTAGAATCTTTAGAACAACATGTGACGGTATTGGACAATGATGCGAGCTTAGTGGCTGATGAGATTAAAGCGGTGGTTTCACCAGTATAACCTGTCTAAAGACCATATTAGCTAAAGCAAACATTTAAAACAGGTAGCTAAATTATGTAGCTAAATTTTCTATCTAAACCATCTATCTAAATCATGTAGCTAGATCAGAGTGCAATAGACGGCATTCTGATTTTTTTTGCATTAAATTTTAATCATTTGTTTAGAGAAATAAAACAGTATTATAAATTTAAAATGATAATAGAAGGTGGTTTTTGCTACTATGTATCACAATTTTAAAGGCTATAAACTGTAGCTTATTTTTATTTAAATTAAGGGACTTATTATAAGGGACTAGTTATGAACAATACGTTTTATGCCATAAAGTTGCTATGGTCAAAAATATGAATGCCAAATTAAAGATTAGCTCGAACAATGAGCAATACAATGAGCAAAACGATGAACTTAACAATGAACCAAACAATGAACCAGTTATGTTTACACCTCAGCAACGCGCTGTATTATTGCTATGGAAAAGAGTAAATGCGTCGTTGTCAGCCTTTTATAAACTAGAAAAGTATTTTGGTACAGCAAAGCAAGCTTTACAAGCTTCTGAATCTCAGTGGCAACAACTGGGGATACATAAAAAACACATTGAACGGCAGAGCCAAGCTACTCAATTAGAGGACGAGAATTTTCTAGCGGTTCTAAAATCACGTATTAATCAAGGCGAGTTCAAAATAGTGTTTCAATTTGAAGTGCATTATCCTCAGCAGTTGTTAAACATATTTGATCCGCCACCTGTATTGTTTTATCGAGGTAATATTGAGCGCTTGAATCAGCCGCAGATAGCCATTGTCGGCAGTCGAAAACCGACACACAAAGCGCAAAAATTCACTTTTGACATGGCACAATATTTGGCTAAATCAGGATTTATTATTACCAGTGGTTTGGCACAAGGGGTCGATGCCCAAGCTCACTTAGGGGCTTTGGCGCAAGACAAAGAAGCGTGTGGGCGAAGTATCGGGGTAATGGGTACGGGAATCGACGTGTGTTACCCCAAGCAGCATCAATCTTTATTCGATCGAATGGTTAACGAAGGCGGTTGTATTATTAGTGAATTGTTTCCAGGAACACTACCGCATAAGCATACCTTTCCTAGACGCAATCGTTTGGTGGCAGGCTTAAGTTTAGGAACAATAGTCACAGAAGCGGCGGTAAAAAGTGGTTCATTAATTACGGCGCGACTGACCTCTGAGCAAGGCAAGCAAGTTTTTGCTTTACCTAGCAGTATTGATAATCCCAATGCTGAAGGCTGTCACTATCTTATAAGAGAAGGAGCAACACTGATTTATCACCCTGACCAAGTGATAAATGATCTTTGCCATCAGCTTCATACGCCATTGCAAAAGCAAAATGACACAACTGCTCAAGAATCAATGTTGCAAGAAACAGAGTTATCATCAAAAGTTAGTAATGTAATAGCCAATAATAGCTTAGAAGCACCTAACATTAATACTATAAGCAATGCATTAATATTTAACGCTAAGCCTATTTCAAAAGAGCCGAAGTCTGTTACTATTTCTGAACACCTTCAACCTTTATGGGTTCATATAGAATTTGACGCCCAAGATTTAGATGCATTAATTGCCAAGACTAATTTAGATACCGCCAGTTTATTAAGTCAGTTAATGGAACTTGAGTTAATGGGTGTCATTACCCAAGTTGGGGGACGCTATCAACGACTCTAAACTAGCGGGGCGAGCTTCTATTGCAGAAGATCTTATTCAGCCTATCCTAAAAATATTATCCAGTGCATTGAGCATTGAGCAATAAGTGACTAGAGTAAATACGATACTATGAATGCAAATCCCCAACATATCACCAGTGATATCGATCAAGCTGCACAGTGGCTACAACAAGGTAAATTATTGGCTTACCCAACCGAAAGCGTTTGGGGCATAGGCTGTGATCCTTACAATAAACAGGCAGTCAGTCAGATATTGGCAATCAAGAATAGACCGATTGAGAAGGGAATGATTGTGGTGACTGATAGTATTGATCGTATCAAACCCTTGTTAATGCAGTTATCCAAAACCAGACGCCAACAAGTTATTGAAAGTTGGCAACAAGATAATAGCACTGATTTTTTGTCTAACCGCCAAGCAAATACTTGGTTGCTGCCTTTGTCAACATCAGATGCAGATTGCAATACAGAAGCAGCCATTATTCCCAAATGGATTACCGGCGCACATGACTCGGTCGCCGTCCGTGTGATTTCGCATCCTTTGATTCAAAAGCTTTGTCAAAATAGGACTAGCAAGACCAATCCTTACGGTTTTATTGTGTCAACAAGTTGTAATCCATCACAGCTAAATCCAGCGACTAGCTTTGAACAAGCTTATGATTATTTTGCTGATAGTATCTTTTATCTGCAAGGCGCTACACTTGGCTATACCTTACCTAGTCAGATAAGAGATGCTCGCTCTGGAGTATTAATCAGGTGAACATAGAGCATTTATCATCACTATTTTATTGTGTTATTTAAATTGCTCAATAACATAAGTCAATACACTAAGACGAACAATAACTGTAATAATTATAGCTAGTATCATTATAGACAGACCTAAATATGAAAATTATAAAGGCCTAAACTCAGCCTTAAACTAAATTATTAACCTAGACAAAAACCTAACCATATACAAAGGACTGAAAATGAATATTTTGATTAGCGGGGGATCAGGCTTTTTAGGAAGTGCATTAAGTCAGCTTCTTAACCAAGAGCGGGGCACTGAGGTTTCTATCACTTGGCTTAGCCGAGATAAAAGCCAGTCACATCCCAGCTATATAACTATGATGAGTTATGAAGAGTTAAGTCAGACATCGGTGAGTTATGACGTCATTGTTAATCTTGCTGGTGCCGGTATTGCCGATAAAAGATGGACCAAAACCCGTAAGAAGGAACTATTTGATAGTAGGATATTACCAACTCAATCGTTATTAGAATACATAGGTCGTATCAAACATAAACCGCAATTGTTAATTAGTGGTTCAGCGATTGGATGGTATGGTGCTCAAGGGAATAAACCTTTGGATGAAAGTAGCCAATACCATTCAAACCAAGCCAATTCAAACGCTAATAATTCAAATGCCAATAAAGAAGACTTCGCTCATCAACTTTGTGACAGCTGGGAGCAAATGGCTACTTCGGCCATTAAAGATGGTGTGGAGGTGGTATTGGTGCGGACCGGCGTAGTGATTCATCCGAGTGGCGGAATGTTAGGTAGACTGATACCTGCCTTTAAAATTGGGGCAGGTGGGCAACTTGGAGATGGCAAACAAATTATGAGTTGGATTAGTCGCGAGGATTGGGTTCGAGCCGTATTATTTATTATAAACCTTCATTTACCCAAACCCAGCGATTATAGGCAGATATCTACTGAACACAATCAACTCTCTATCTATAATTTAACCGCTCCTAATCCAGTTAATAATGCTAGCTTTACCAAAGCGGTAGGAAGTTGGTTGAATCGTCCTACACTCATGACTCTCCCTACGCCTGTGTTAAAAATGATGTTTGGTGAAATGTCGACTTTATTAATAGATGGACAGAAAGTATTGCCTAAAGCATTAACAGAGGCAGGTTTTGAATTTGACTATAGTGAGTTATCACAGGCACTTCAATATCAAAAATAGAACTTGTAATGGCTACTGACAAATGGTTTCACGTGGAACTTTTTAAGTTTAGTTGTTCCATGTGAAACA
>NZ_JAGLBC010000180.1 GCF_018260395.1 Psychrobacter sp. | reverse complement strand
TATTTAAATAAGTCCCTATTTAAATAAGCTCCTATCAAGCTAAGCCTGAAAATAACTGCAACTTGCTTTATAATATTTCGCTACTATTATGCTATAAGCTATAAGAAGCTATATAAAATACATCGGCTTTGAAAATGGAAAGCCAATAAACATATAAAGTCTATAAAGCCTATAAAAAAAGCTAGGCTATAAAACACGCTTATAAATTTACAACCCGAATTATAACCCTATCTTTATTCACATTGTTTGCTTAGTTTTTTTATTCACCGATTTCAACAGGATGCTTAATTTCATGACTACTCCTAGCACACTACAATCGCAGACGCCTATAAGCAGTATCCGTGAAGATTCAATATGTACCACTGATATCTTAGAAGTGGCTAAGCTGTCTCGTCTTGCCGTCGATGAAGAAGCGGCTAAAAATTTCGCCGATGATATTGCAAAAATTTTAGACATGATGCAAACCCTATCTAGCGTAAACACCGACAATTTGACACCGCTAGCCAATGTACATGAAGCCGCTCAAGAATTAAGAGCTGATATTCCGAATGCTGATATTGACCGCGAATTAAATCAATCTGTAGCACCTGCTGTAGAACAAGGTTTGTACTTGGTTCCTCAAGTTATCGACTAGTCTTAGCTAAGTTTAAAGCTGATTATAGAAAAATCATTTATTTAAAAAAGTGCTACTTTTAGTTATTAATAATAATTTGTAAATAACTGTTCTTAAAAAATAAGCGTGCTATAAATTCTAATTAACACCCCTACTGCTGATAAATAATAATGGACACCCAATATGTCTGACCTACATCACTTATCCGTTGCTCAACTTGCTGACGGTTTAAAAACCCAACAGTTTAGTAGCTTGGAACTGACAGATCATTTTTTAAAACGTATTCACCAGCTTGACGACAAAATCAATAGTTTTATTACTGTCGATGAAGAAGGTGCTCGCAAGGCTGCAAAAGCTGCTGACGAAAAGCGCAGCTCAGGCGATGCTGCTTTTTTGCTGGGTATCCCTATGGCCCACAAAGATCTGTTTTGTACCAAAGGTCTATTGACAACCTCAGGCTCAAAAATGCTTCACAACTTCGTATCCCCTTACGATGCTACGATTGTCTCTAACATTCGTGAGGCAGGTGCCGTGTGCCTAGGTAAGCTAAACATGGATGAGTTTGCTATGGGCTCTGATAATGAAAGCTCTTATTATGGGGCGGTGCATAACCCTTGGGACATTGAACGTGTTCCCGGCGGCTCATCAGGCGGATCTGCTGCTGCTGTTGCTGCAGGTTTTGTACCGTTTGCCACTGGCAGTGATACTGGTGGCTCTATTCGACAACCTGCGTCCTTCTGTGGCTTAACCGGTATAAAGCCTACTTATGGTAGCGTATCACGCTTTGGTATGATCGCTTATGCTTCAAGTTTGGATCAAGCCGGTACATTTGGTCGTTCAGCTGAAGATTGTGCTTACTTGCTACAGCCTATGGTAGGTCATGACCCTCGAGATGCCACTTCTATCAAACGTGAAGTGCCAAATTACTTAACTGAAATGCATACTTCCGCTGAACAAGCAGATGCAAATAAGCCATTTGCAGGATTACGTATTGGTATCGCTAAAGAATATTTTGGTCAAGGTCTAGACGCAGAAGTTGATAGTAATGTTCGTAGTGCGCTTAAGCAATATGAAGACTTAGGAGCAACGATTGTAGAGGTCCATATTACCGATCCTGCTATTACCCTAGCCACTTATTATATGTTGGCTCCTGCAGAAGCTTCTTCTAACCTTTCTCGCTTTGATGGCGTGCGTTTTGGTTATCGCTGTGAGCAACCAAAAGATTTAGCAGACTTATATACCCGGTCACGCTCTGAAGGCTTTGGTGATGAGGTTCAACGCCGTATTCTAATGGGAACCTATGCGCTATCAGCTGGCTACTATGATGCTTACTACACCAAAGCTCAAAAAGTACGCCGTTTAATTGTAGAAGACTTCAAAAAAGCCTTTGAACACTGTGATGTTATTGCCAGTCCTACTGCTCCAACGGCTGCCTATAAGCTGAATACAGCACTAGATCCTGTGACTATGTACTTAGGTGACGTGTATACCATTGGCGTCAACCTAGCTGGCTTGCCTGCCATCAGCATGCCAGCAGGGTTCACTGAAACTGGACTTCCTATAGGTCTTCAATTAATTGGTAACCACTGGGATGATAGCAAATTGTTATCCACCGCACATCTCTTCCAGCAACACACTGACTATCATACTAAACTATCTGCTACTGCACAGGAGAGCATCTAATGACTGCTATCACTGAAAGTAACACTACCCATCAGCCCGTTCGCAAAGAATTATTGATTGACGGCTATGAAGTGGTCATTGGTATTGAAATTCACTGCCAACTAAATACCGACAGTAAAATCTTTTCCAGCTCGCCAACGAAGTTTGGTAATGAGCCAAATACGCAAGCGAATATTGTTGATTTGGGCTTACCTGGTGTGTTGCCAGTATTGAATGAAGGGCTTATTGAGCGTGCTTTGAAATTCGGTATAGGGGTGAATGCAGAGCTGGGTATGCTCAATACTTTCGACCGTAAAAACTATTTCTACCCTGACTTGCCAAAAGGTTATCAAATTACGCAAATGGCCAATCCTATTGTGGGCAAAGGCTATATTGATATTGTAGTGAATGAAGGCGAAAAAAACGAATATGCAAAGCGAATTGGTATCACCCGTGGTCATTTAGAAGAAGATGCGGGCAAATCTGTGCACGATGCAGTCACAGGTATGACGGGCATTGACTTAAACCGTGCTGGCACGCCTCTAATTGAGATTGTTTCTGAGCCAGACATGCGTTCTTCAAAAGAAGCCGTAGCATATATCAAAGCCATTCATCAGTTGGTAACTTGGTTGGACATCTCTGACGCTATTATGGCAGAAGGCTCTTTTCGCTGTGACTGTAACGTGTCAGTTCGTCAGCCTGGTGAAGAATTTGGTACCCGTACTGAGCTTAAAAACTTAAACTCTTTTCGTAATATCGAAAATGCCATTAACCGTGAAATTGAGCGTCAAATCGACATCATCGAAGATGGTGGTTCAATCATTCAGGCGACGATGTTGTACGATCCTGAAGCCGATGAAACGCGTATTATGCGTACCAAAGAAGATGCAGATGATTACCGTTATTTCCCAGATCCAGACCTGTTACCGGTTCGAATCGAACAACATACGGTTGATGCGATTCGTGCCAGTATGCCTGAGTTACCTGTTATCCGTCGTTCGCGATTTGAGAAGGATCTTGGCTTGTCTGAATATGATGCCCGTATTTTAACCGACAGCCGTGATTTAGCCGATTATTTTGAGGCGGTAATTGAGTCGGTAGGTACAGAGCATGCAAAATTAACGGCTAACTGGATTATGGGAGATTTACTTGGTGCTTTGAACAAAGAAGACAAAGACATCACTAAGTCTCCAATTAGTACTGAACAATTGGCTGGCTTGTTAAAACGTTTAAATGACAATACTTTATCTGGTAAATTGGCGAAGCAAGTGTTCACGGCTTTATACGACGGTGAAGGCGGTAACGATGTTGATGCTGCTGATAAAATCATCGATGCCAAAGGCTTAAAGCAAGAAACCGATACTGGAGCTATTAAAGCGATAGTCGAAGAGGTTATTGCCAATAACCAAGCAATGGTAGATGAGTATAAAGGTGGTAAAGAAAAAGCCTTTAATGGCTTGGTTGGTCAAGTTATGAAAGCCAGCCGTGGTAAGGCGAACCCGCAGCAAGTCAACCAAATCCTAAAAGAGATTTTGGATTAATAGTGGTATAGGGGTTGCATTAAGTTTATTTATCAGTAAAATAGTTTTTCCATCGGGGCGTAGCGCAGTCTGGTAGCGCACTACACTGGGGGTGTAGTGGTCGCAGGTTCAAATCCTGCCGTTCCGACCAAACA
>NZ_JAGLBC010000179.1 GCF_018260395.1 Psychrobacter sp. | reverse complement strand
GACTAAAAGTTTATGGAACAAGTAGAAGACTTAATTTTTAGAACGAAACCTACTCATCGAAATAACAATCTCTTTAATACAAGACAGTCTTGATCTTACTCAACCTCTAATATTTAACTTGCCATATTGTACAAACACTTATGGCAGGGGGCGCCACGACTCTAGAGCTAATCGCAGCAGTTATCAACTCTGGAAATCGGCTAAGAGACATATCATTCTCTTAGCCATAAGTAAATCTAAAAAATATGTAACAACTGCCTCTTAAACATGCTATCTAAGAAGTTATTGACTTGTGACTTGGACTTTGTTTTGGGCTTGCTTTAGACTTTCCCTAAAGCTTTTATAATCGTTAGCTGAGCGTTTAACCGCTTCTAACACGGGCACATGTCCCACATCCGGCATCATAATGACCTGAGCTTGGGGAATAATCGTCGCTATATAGGCTGCCGTTTCAGGTTTGATAATTTGATCCTTATCGCCCCAAATGACCAAGGTAGGAATATTATTGGCAGCGATAATCTTCGCTCTTTGCTCAACATTATCACCCACAGTTTGTTGAAGAATTTTGGTCTCAAGCTGTCTATTGTCTATCCTCTGTTGTGCGAACACTGCTTTTACCGAGGTTGGAATATAAGGTGGCTTATACATTACCAGATTGGTTAATTTTTCAAAGTCTTCATAGCTGCTAATCAACAACGGATTGTTTTCAAGCGTTGCATTTTTTAAAGAATCTGGCACGCCCACTGACCAAAAACCACCACTGTCTATCAGCCACAGACTTTTGACTTCTTTAGGGTACATTGAAGCATAAGCGATACTGATAGAGCCGCCCATTGAGTTACCACCGATATGTACATTTGGAGCTAAGCCTTGGGCTTGCATTAATTCATGCAGCCGCTTTGCTTGAGCTTCTGATCGGTAGTCTGCACTCATAGGCTTATCTGACTGACCGAAGCCTAATAAATCCGGAATAATGACATGATAGTCTTTAAATTCTTTGGCAATACGGGTGAAATTATCCATATTACCGCCAAAACCATGTACCAGTAGCAATGGCTCAGCCGAGCTGTTTTGATTGTCTGCATATACCATGCTGTCGCCACTCGACAGTTTATAAGTTTTTAACACCAAATCTGCATTATTACGTTCATGCTGTAACAGCGTTTGGGTAGTGGCAACTGTCACTGCATTAGGCGTGGTACAGCCGATCATTGATAATGCCAACGTTGCGGCAAGCCCTTTTTTAACCCATCCTTGTTTTACTTGATTCTCTCTATACATTGTCATCTCTGACTCCTTGTTTACGCTTATGCCTAACTTCCAATATCAATGATTGAAATTGTTCATAGGTCTAAATTAATTATTAATATCACTTATACAAAGCCACTGCCAATCGATAATACCACTTTTTACAACCTTGACAGTAGCTAATAAAACACCAGCTAAAGTATTAAATATAAATTAACTTAAAGATAGAGGGTTAACAGCCAATAACAGCTAACTTGAAACAATGTAATAAAGTAAACCTAGCCTTTTATAATAAGAATTATATAATATGTAGTGCAAAGCGTAATCTGCTTAGTTTTCAACTGTTAATTAGAAACCCTTATAAAATAACAAATAGTTAGCGACCATTAGTTAGCAACCTCTAGATAGAAACAATTAGATAGAAACCATAAGTTTGAAAACATAAGTTAAAAACCATAAGAAGGTGACGCATGACCAAACCTAATAAAGTGCATTCCGGCACGTTTAAAATACGTGTTAGCATGAAGCTATATCGACTTATATTTACAGGGCTAATGGCCTTGTTGATGTCATTAATTATCTCATCGGCACTAATATTGGTAAAAGAAGGTTACAACGATGTCTTCTTTAATCACTTGTGGCATTCATGGATGTTGGCTTTTGTATTCGCTTGGCCCAGTGCTTATTTTTGTGCCTACGTCATTCAAGTGCATGTACTAAGTCGGATTGAGTTTTATTAAATCTATATCTACTAATGACTACCATAACTTTCAAGGCTCTCATAAAAGCATCAGATAGCAACCTTTAAGAACCAATAAAAAAACGCAAACTATATAATAGCTTGCGTAGATAAAAGTGGCAAAGAGCCTTTTAAACTAAGATTTTAGACGTGGTTTTTTAAGGTCTTTTAGATATGCGATTAAACGACGGGATCTAGGTTTTGAGTATATAACGTTCGTCCATACATATCTTTTAGCATGACCGTCATTCCCTCGGTTCGACCATCAATGGCCACCTCTCCATAGAACTGCATGCCCGCACTAGGTGGCAAGTTCGACTCGCCCTCTTTCGGCGCTTTGACATACTTAAGCTCAGGGCCAAAAGTGTTATCGAGTGCATTAGGACCAAATGTACCGGCATTTAATGGGCCTGAAACAAACTCCCAAAAGCCGTTAAAATCTTGAAACTGCGCCTTGTCTGGATTGTAATAATGGGCAGCAGTGTAATGGACATCGGCGGTTAACCATACCGTATTATTGATATTACTTTGTTTAATAAATCTGAGCAGATCAGCGATTTCATGCTCACGCCCTAATACTGGGCCATCGCCATTTGATGAGTTTTCAAAATTATCCCCATCTTTGACCATAAGGCCAATAGGCATGTCAGAGGCGATAACCTTCCAAGTCGCTTTTGAGTCCTTCAATCCTTGTTTTAGCCAAGCGATTTGTTCACGTCCCATATAAGCGGTGGCATCGCTAGGCTGTGCTTGACGATTGGCCGAGTTATCACCGCGGTAAGTACGCATATCGATAACGAACACATCAAGTGAGGGACCATAAGGGATTTTGCGATAGATACGCTCTTTTTCATCTGCCGATAGACGCATCGGCATATATTCCATAAAGGCTTTTTTAGATCGAGCCGATAATAAAGCGACACTTTTGACTTTATATCTGTCATCGTTTTCAAGAACCTCGTTGGGATACCAGTTGTTAATAGTCTCATGGTCATCCCACTGCGAGATAATGGGTACTTCTGAATTAAAGCGACGCACATTTTTGTCCATTAGGTTATAGACATAGTTGCCACGGTACTCATCCAAGGATTCAGCTACCTTACTTTTGGCTTCAGTGGTAATATTTTTCCAGATGCTACCATCTGCAAGCTTTACTTCATTTTTGAGTGGCCCATCGGCATAGATATTATCGCCACTATGGATAAAAAAGTCTGGGCGACTCTCTGCCATGGTGTGATAGATTTTCATACCGCCAATCTCTTCATTGATACCCCAACCTTGACCGACCGTATCACCTGACCACTGAAAGCGAATGTCTTGTTTGGCACTAGGGGCTGTTTTGAAATGACCCAGTACTGGATAACTTTCATTCTTGGCACCGGCTAAGTCTTGATAACTCACTCTATAAAAAATATGTTGCCCTGCAGGTAAGTTCTGCAAATCTACTGTGGTAGTAAAGTCATTCTCAGGCAGAGCTGCTGGCCCCATTACTCTTTTGACTTGTTCAAACTTAGGCGTTGTTGACCATTCAACGATCATGCGAGCAGGACGATTGGTGCGACTCCACACCACACCTCTGCCATTCATAATATCGCCTGACTGTACACCATAAGGAATCAAGGGACGATCAGAGCCTATAGCGAATACTGAGGGAGAGCTGACAGCCGCTGCACTAGCGACAGTCGATAACTTCAAAAAATCACGGCGGTTCACAGACATGGTTATTCCTTAATTTAATGGCTTGGCTTTATTATGAATATCAATGGCTTGCTTTTTTAAGGGAGCAACACAGCTAGAGTGTTCAGCTTTATAGCGTCGATTTTTTTGTAGATATTTTTGTTATTCGCTTTTATATGAAAGTTATAAACCATTTTAGAGGGGTAATATGAAGGTTAGATGTGATAATTATTGGTGTAATGGACAAAATTCATGCTGACAGCCTATCTAAAGCTATATACTATCTG
>NZ_JAGLBC010000178.1 GCF_018260395.1 Psychrobacter sp. | reverse complement strand
TAATTAAAAAATATTCATATAAAAAACTGAAAAGCAAACTATGACTAAAACCCTTATTTTTACTGATATGGATGCAACGCTACTTGATCACTATACCTATTCATTTGAAGCAGCTAAAACTACCTTAGGTATGCTCAAGTCAAAAAAGATTCCAGTCATTCCTACCACAAGTAAAACTTATGCAGAAATGCAACCACTTATGGAACGTATTGGTCTTAAGGGGCCATTTATCGTTGAGAACGGTGCAGCCATTTATATTCCTTCATCCTGTTTAGAAAACAATTCAAATAGGACTATCGACGAAAACGGATTTTGGTGTCATCAATTTATAGCAGGTAAAGACCACTGGATTGGACTTCTTTCACAACTTAAGAATCAATACGCTGGTCAATACAAACAGTTTTCCAAAATGAGTATTTCTGAGATTCAAGACTGTACCGGTTTAGATGCAGAATCAGCCTCACTAGCAGTTCAGCGTGAGTTTGGTGAACCTGTATTATGGTTAGGTAACGATGCTAAAAAAGCAAAGTTTATTGATGCGATTAAGGATAAAGGTGCTTCTGTATTGGAGGGTGGTAGATTTATCCATGTGTCAGGTGAGTGTGATAAGGGAAAGGCTTTAAAGTGGCTTGCTAATAAGTATAAAAATCAATATAAGACCGATACAAAAACTATTGCGCTAGGAGATAGTAATAATGATATTGCCATGCTAGAAGCTGCGGATGTGGCGGTCCGCATCCTCTCACCAGCCAATCCCCCTCCCTATGTGAATAAAGATAAAGTCTATACCAGTACGCTTATGGGACCTGAAGGTTGGAGTGAGATGCTGACTCAATTACTCTCATGATACTTAACAAGCTCTATGGCTAACACGCTTTATTAACAATAAAGACAAACTTTTGAATATTATAAGTATTAATAGGAATATCTATGGCTGATTTCTTCCAAAATGGTGTGGTTACTACCATACATAATTTAACCCGCCGTTCGAGTGAGGATATTGAAGCAGAGCTTGTGCAATTTTCTACAAAACGTCCGATGGGCCTTATTCTTCCTTCGTTATTTTCTGAGCTAGAAGGTGATGCACTCCCTAAAATTGTTAATGAGCTGGAAAGTGTGCCTTATTTATCTGAAATAGTCATTGGTTTAGATAGAGCTGACGAAGCTGAGTATCGTCATGCCCTAAAGTTCTTTGCTAGATTGCCGCAACATCATAGGGTTTTATGGAATGATGGACCTCGTTTAAAGGCTCTTGATGAGGAGCTTCAAGTTAAAGGACTTGCACCTAAAGAATTAGGCAAAGGTCGCAATGTATGGTATTGCATGGGCTATATATTAGCTTCAGAACGTTCTGAATCTATTGATTTGCACGATTGCGATATAACTACTTACCAAAAAGAACTTTTGGCTAGATTAATATATCCTGTTGCTAATCCCCTATTCAACTATAAATTTTCAAAAGGATATTATGCTCGAGTAGCAAACGGAAAAATAAATGGTCGGGTCTCTAGATTATTAGTCACACCTCTGATTCGTACCCTTGAAAGAGTTCTAGGCCATAATGAGTACTTAGAATTTATGGACAGCTTCCGCTATCCTTTAGCAGGTGAATTTTCATTCAGAAGAGATGTACTCAACGACATTCGTATTCCAAGCGATTGGGGTCTTGAGATTGGTGTGTTATCTGAAATGCATCGTAACTATGCCCGCAATCACATTTGTCAGGTTGATATTTGCGATAATTATGACCACAAGCATCAAGATTTATCTTTACATAATGATCAGGGTGGCCTATCAAGAATGTCTATCGACATCATTAAAGCTATGTTTAGAAAACTTGCTACGCAGGGTTATGTATTTAGTAATGAAACATTTCGTTCAATAAAGGCTACCTATTATAGAATTGCCTTAGACTTCGTTGAAACCTATAACAGTGATGCCATAATGAATGGTCTAACTTTAGACATCCATAATGAAGAAAAAGCTGTAGAGTTATTCGCAAGCAATATTATGAAAGCGGGTCAAAGTTTCCTAGACAATCCTATGGAAACACCTTTTATCCCAAGTTGGAACCGCGTTGAGAGTGCGATCCCTAATATAAAACAGCGTTTAATAGAAGCAGTAGAACTAGATACTGTTGAATTTATGGAGTAAGTAATATGACAAATATTGTATGGCACTCTCTGCATGAAAAAATCATACATCACTTAGAAACTATTTATAGTGACGTTGATAACTTTAATAATCTTGGCATTAGCTATTCATCCTTAGCCACAGAGCTACTTCAGACCATAGGGATAATGTCAGAAGAAGATATAACTTCTCCGCAGTCGCATCATAACTACTGGGATCAAAGTGATATTGTGATGATTACCTATGGAGATAGCATCATTAAAAAAGGTGAAAAACCTTTAGCCACCTTGCACAATATTTTAAATAACTATTTTTCTGATGTCATCAATACTGTTCATATCTTACCGTTTTTCCCTTACAGCTCTGACGATGGGTTTTCTGTCATTGACTACACAACCGTAAACCCAGACTTAGGTTCTAGGTACGACATAATAGCCATGGGTAAAGACTATGACCTAATGTTTGATTTGGTTATCAACCATTGTTCAGTTCAAAGTGAATGGTTCCAAAACTTTATTAAAGGTCACGGGACAGGAGCTGACTTCTTTTATACCGCAAATTTTACGGATAATCTATCCGATGTTACTCGTCCTAGAGTTACGCCTTTACTTCGGGAAACTCAAACGTCAAACGGCACCCAATATGTTTGGTGTACGTTTGGTCATGACCAAGCTGATTTTGACTTTAGAAATCCCAAAGTACTTATAAAGTTTGTTGAAATAATTCGGTTATATATTGATAACAAAGCTAAGTTATTTCGGCTTGACGCAGTTGCTTTCTTATGGAAAATAATAGGTAGCAAGTGTATTAACTTGCCACAAACGCATGAAGTTGTACGTTTACTACGTACTTTGATAGAACACGTTGATCCCTCTATTATTATAATTACTGAAACCAATATACCTAACCAAGAAAACCTCACATATTTTGGAAATGCAAATGAGGCACATGGCATATATAACTTTTCACTTCCGCCTTTATTGCTTTATACCCTTGCCTCTGGAGACTGTACTTATTTAATTAGTTGGATGCTTAGTATGCCGCCTACTCAAAACGGTACGGTATATTTTAATTTTATTGCCTCTCACGATGGTATTGGGCTACGCCCAGCTGAAGGCTTACTTGATGAAAATGAAATCATTAAACTTGTTGATCAAATGCTGATATTTGGTGGTAAGGTCTCTGAGCGTATCTTAGAAGATGGTACTCAAAAACCGTATGAAATTAACATTACCCTTTTTGATGCTTTGCAGGGCACCTTTAAAGGCGTTGATAGTTATCAAATTGATCGATTTATATGTGCACAAAGCATTATGTTAGGTATGGAAGGGATTCCAGGTATTTATATTCATAGCTTACTTGCCACCCCTAATGACTATGCAAATGTAGCATATACGGGACGTAACCGATCGATAAACCGTCATCGTTGGGATTTACATGAACTACAATCCTTATTAGAGGATTCTAACTCTAGTCAATATATTGTAAATAAACAACTTGATAAGTTAATTAAGATAAGAAAATTACAACCTGCCTTTCATCCGAATGCAGCACAATATACATTGCAATTAGGCAGTCAAATTTTTGGTTACTGGCGTCAAAGTTTGACTGGTAAGCAGAGTATCTTTTGTATAAGTAATATTAGCGATGCAGCACAAACTATATTATTAACAGATATAAATTTGATCGAAACAGAAGAATGGTTTGATCTTATTGGAGATAATAAAGTTAACTTGGCTAATGAGTTTTTGAATTTAGAGCCTTATCAGACATTTTGGATTAGTAACTTGTAGTTCTAGATATTTATGATTGGGAGTTTTTAAGTTAAAGCTAAGCGCATATATCACAAAGAAAAAGCCCCCACTCGAGATGAATGGGGGCTTTTAGGTATAGGGAG
>NZ_JAGLBC010000177.1 GCF_018260395.1 Psychrobacter sp. | reverse complement strand
TTTCTTTATTAAATCATTGTTAGGTCAAAACCATGTCTGCTGATACCCTCGCCCGCACCGCTTTTAAACAAGGTGTTACGCCCTTATACGACTATGATAAGCACTGGGCAAGCTGCTACGAGCCTGCCCCCTTCTTGCCCATGAGCCGAAGCGAGATGGACGAGTTGGGCTGGGATGCTTGTGATGTGATTATTATCTCAGGAGATGCTTATGTTGATCATCCAAGCTTTGGCATGGCGATTATTGGCCGTCTTCTAGAAGCACAAGGCTTTCGTGTCGGTATCATTGCACAGCCCGACTGGACCAGTAAAGATGCCTTTATGGAACTGGGTAAACCGGTTTATGCTTATGGTGTCACTGCGGGCAACATGGACAGCATGATTAACCGCTACACTGCTGATCGCCGTATTCGTAGCGATGATGCCTATTCTCCTGACAATGCGCCGGATAAGCGTCCAGACCGCGCTGCTATAGTATATAGCCAGCGTTGCCGTGAAGCCTATCCAGATGTACCTATTATATTAGGGGGTATTGAGGGTAGTTTACGCCGTATCGCCCATTATGATTATTGGTCGGACAAAGTACGCCGTAGTATATTACTTGATAGCCGTGCTGATGTCTTATTATATGGTAATGCAGAACGTGCGATTGTCGATGTGGTACATGGCTTGTCGAAAGGCTATACTTTTGAACAAATGAGCCATTTACGCGGTACGGCTTATTTATTGACCCCTTCACGCCGCCACTGGAAAGCGGACATGGTTGAGGTCTCTAGCAATGATGTGGATACCGTTGGCCGTGTCGACCCGATTATCAACCCTTATGTCATGACCGAAGATTTGGACAGTTGCTCCATTGAAAAAGAAAAAGGTAACTCTGAGCAAAAGGTTAATGAGAGCCTATCCGCGCTGCAACGCCCCTCTAGTCTTGAGAAGCAGTATCAAGGTTTTAAGGCAGAGCCAGTTGAGAATAAAGTAATCAATGCCGATCAAGTTAATGATGACGTGCAGCTTGTTAAGATAATCGGTCTTGAGACAGTTAAGCCAAAAACTGCCCGTAAACACAAGCTAAAACTGCCGCCCCGCGAAAAAACCGTTATTCGTTTGCCAGATTACGAACAAGTAAAATCAGATCCGGTGCTATATGCCCATGCCAACCGCATTTTGCATTTGGAAACCAATCCCGGTAATGCGCGCGCCTTGGTTCAACGTCATGGCACTGGCGGTGGCAACTCTAGAACCGATATTGATGTGTGGTTAAACCCTCCTCCGATTCCATTATCTATGGAAGAGATGGATTACGTGTTTGATTTACCTTATGCCCGAGTGCCGCATCCTAGTTATGGCAAAGCGCGTATTCCAGCATTTGATATGATTAAGTTTTCGGTTAATATCATGCGTGGCTGCTTTGGCGGTTGTACGTTTTGTTCTATCACTGAGCATGAAGGGCGTATCATACAGAACCGTTCTGAAGAGTCAATCTTGCGTGAAGTCGAAGCCATTCGTGATACAGCACCTAATTTTACCGGTGTGATTTCAGATTTGGGTGGCCCAACCGCCAATATGTACCGTCTAAGCTGTAAAGATGAGTCCATCGAGAAGAATTGCCGCAAGCCATCCTGCGTATATCCTGATATTTGTGAAAACCTATTAACGGATCATAGTAATTTAACCAAGCTATATCGTAAAGCCCGTGATATCAAAGGTGTTAAAAAGATTTTAATTGCTTCAGGCTTACGCTATGATTTGGCAGTAAAAGATCCTGAATACGTCAAAGAACTCGTTACCCATCACGTCGGTGGTTATCTTAAAATTGCCCCTGAGCATTCTGAGACCAACGTTTTATCGAAGATGATGAAACCGGGTATGGGCTCCTACGACACCTTTAAACAGATGTTTGAACAATACAGCGTCGAGGCAGGCAAAGAGCAGTATTTGATCCCTTATTTTATTGCCGCCCATCCAGGTACGACAGATGAAGACATGATGAATCTAGCATTGTGGCTCAAGCGCAATGACTTTAGAACCGACCAAGTTCAAGCGTTCTACCCTAGTCCCATGGCAACCGCGACCACCATGTATCACACTCACAAAGATCCGCTGCATAAAGTAACTCGTGAAGGTGGCGATGTGGATATCGTTAAATCTGGCAAGCAGCGCAAATTGCATAAAGCCTTCTTACGCTATCATGATCCCAAAAACTGGGCCATGCTTCGTGCTGCCCTAATACGTCTGGGGCGCGAGGACTTAATCGGTACTGCCCGTCATTGTTTAATTCCGCCATTTAACGCAAGCTTAGAGGGCAAAGACAGTCAAGACACTTATCAATCCGCCCGTAAGAAAAACAGCCGTGTTGGTTCGGATTCTATTAAGCGTTCTGGCTCAAATAAACGAAGCACCAATTCAACGGCTCAAGCCAAGCCCACACGTAATAGAAGCAATCAGGTGAAAAAAGGCAATTTCCAAACCCAGCATACTGGATTGCCGCCACGTGCTACCAAATAAAGGGATTAGCACCTAGATTTATTTATACTGTTTTTTCGCTAATTAGCACAGTTTTTTCTCATTAATTGCCTCACTGTTAACTGCAGTGGGGCTTTTGTTTATCTAGATTCTATCGCCAATATAATATGCTAAACTTATATCTGTTATTTATTACTACAAAGTATTAATTTTAATCACTATAAACTATTAATCTACATTGTTTATCAGTTGTTTTTCAATTGGTTTAATCTATAGTAGTTTCAATATTTAGCCAAATTTATTTATTAATGAAAACAATGAATCACACTAATTAACCATCTTACTTAGCTACATTATTTATTTATATTATTTAGCGACATCAATCCTTCAAAATCCTCGTCTAAGAGATAAGCGTTATGAGCAAACTATTGAATAAAACCTTTGTAACCTCTACTCCAAAATTATCAAAAATGGCGTTTTTGGCATTGGCAGTGGCTATCACCGGATGTAATAGCAACATTACTGAAGCTAAGCAGAATAATGCTATGAATAATGAAACTGCAACGAATACTGCCACTAATACTTCTGTAAAAACTGACACTGCCTCTCCTGAGTCAGATGCTAGCGTTGTAAAAGCGATAGAAGAAAATCTAAAAGCTTCAGGTGTTGAACAAAAAATTATTTCAGCTGTGCCTACCAGTATGCAGAACATTTACTGGGTAAATGCTGAGGGCTCACCAGCTTTTTATAGTGATAAAGAAGGTCGTCACATTATATTAGGTCAAATTTTAGAGGTCGGCAAAGACCATCCTGTTGAAATTAGTAGCGCCCTTACAGCCAAAGTTGCCAAAGAAAAATTAGCTGCTGTAGATAAAAGTGAGATGATCATTTATCCAGCCAAAGGCGTTACCAAAGCGGTTGTTTATAGCTTTACAGATGCTGACTGTCCTTATTGCGCTAAAATGCATTCCGAAATGAACCAAATCAATGCTGAAGGTATTGAAGTAAGATATTTAGCTTGGCCACGTAGCGAGGACAGCGTGCCAAAAATGGAGGCCATTTGGTGTAGCGCTGACCGTAAAACAGCTATGGACAAAGCAAAAAACGGTGAAGCAATTACAGCTCCGAAGTGCAAGAATCCTGTACGATCACATATGAAATTAGGCTTAAGCTTAGGAGTTAGTGGTACCCCTGCGGTCTTTACTGAATCTGGCATACAGATTGGCGGTTATTTGCCTGCCAAAGAATTGGCGGCAGCTGCTATTAACAATTCTTAATCTAATAAATATTTATAGATTTATTATTTATATTTATATTAGTTTTACAGTCTAAATCTTATAATGAGGGGTATGGTTTCACAATAAATCATACCCTTTATATTATATTTATACGCAGCTCAAGTTTTAATATAAATATATTCATATATAGTTCTGACATAATTAACTAACATAATTTACATATAATTAATAATTTCATTTTAATAGTATGATTAACATTATTTAAAAATAATTAATAGTTTATTTTTTAATTACTTAGATTAACAGACCAAGTGCAACGTTAGATATTAAAGAATACCTCAT
>NZ_JAGLBC010000176.1 GCF_018260395.1 Psychrobacter sp. | reverse complement strand
TAATTTGCTTAAAACTAGTTTAATTGTCAGTAGATAAAGTTTTTACTATAAATTTAATTTTATGAAGATTTATAGATTATAGCGAACTTTATAGAGGGGAGCACTTAGAGTTTTTAAAAATAAATATAGAAGATTAAAACTAAGAATTAATAAGGAAAACTTATAAATTTTTAATCAATTATGACATTTGTAATCCCTTTAATAATTAGAATAGCTACATAAATGTTTAATTTTGTATTGAGATATGATATAAATATATTTAGTATTACTTAAGTGTTTTATTATCAACGAGTTCGCTTCATGTCTAGTTATGGATAATATAGACATTATAATTAATTATAGGGAAATAAAAATGTTCGTATCTTCTTCGCTGAAACACTCAGTGACCTCTTCAAAAACTGCAATTGCAGCACTATTCATAATAGCAAGCTTAGGTACAGTAAGCTGTTCTAATCAATCTAATGAGACAAAAGCTGAAGGTAGCGAAACAACTTCTTCAGAATCAACAACTTCTGATAAGCTTCAAACTAAATTTGTAACCCTAGCAACAGGCGGCGCTTCTGGTCCCTATAATATTATTGGTACGGCTCTCACAGAAGCCTATAACGCCACTTATGGCGTTAATTCAAAGACCCAGACTACTGGAGCCTCGGTTGAAAACATGAATCTTATCAATCAAGGTAAAGTTGAAATGGCTTTTGCAATGAGTGATGTTGTGAATGATGCAGTTAAAGGCCAAAATAATTTTAGTGCTCCTATTACCAAAATTCAGCAAATCGCTGCTTTATATCCAAACTATGTTCAAATAGTTACCTCAAAAAAATCAGGTATCAAAAACTTTGAAGATCTAAAGGGTAAAAGAATCGCAGTAGGGGCTCAAAACTCAGGTGTTGAAGTGAATGCACGGAATCTCCTTAAAGGTTTTGGCATTAGCTATGATGATGTAAAAGTTGATTATCTTGGCTATGCAGAAGCTGCAGATGCACTTAAGTCTGGAAAATTAGATGCAGCATTTTTAACCAGTGGTCTACCAAATTCATCGCTTATGGAATTAGAGCAAGGTTTTGATTTGCAGTTGGTCAGCATCGACCCTGCAAAAGTGGCAGAAATAGCTAAAAATGAAACCTATTTTACTGCTAAAGAGATTCCAGCTGGCACATATGGTAATGAGACCGCTATTCCAACTGCAGCTATTATGAATGCATTTGTGGTAAGTTCTGATCTAAGCGAAGATGACGTGTATAAACTTACTAAGACATTTTTTGAGAGTTTAGATAAGTTAAAAACAGCCCACCAAGCAGCTGCTGGTATCAGTATAGAGACAGCTCAGCAGGGGCTAGTGGCACCAATTCACCCTGGTGCTAAGAAATATTATGACGAGCAGAATTCATCTAAATAATGAAAGGACGTCATACAATAATTCATCTAAAAGATCAGTTTAAGCAGTATCGCTTAACTGGTCTTTTTTATAGCATCCTAATTGCACTTACATTAATAGCCATGGGACTTGTTACTAAAGCTTTATTTTTTAGCAAACATCCTGTCATTACGGTGCAATTTTATGACCATGAATGTGTCATAAAAAACCATTTTAAACTTAAATGGATTCATTCTGTTGAAAAGCAGTGGTGGATAGAGTCTTATCAAATAAACAAAAATCAATTGTTATTGACTGATACTTATTTTCAAACCTTTGGTGCCGGCACGCCCTCTAACGGAAAGCTAGGCAAAGAAAATGCTTTATACCCAGGATATGTTCATTATCAAGTAGATGTTGAATTACCTTATTTAAACTGGATGATATCTAGTAATATTAAGGCACAAATATTGACAGATCAACAAGCTTTGCCTATTTATAAATGGGTAGAGGATTATACAAATATTTATATTTTTACTAGTATGCAGAGTCAATGGAACTTACTACGACAGGAGTCATGCAATGAATACGCCCATAGGCAAACCTAATCAGGTCTCGCCTAAAACTTCAACTGCCGATTCATCAAAATTAGAGACGCGAACCAAAGAAGTTCTGAAATCTGAAATTATTGATACCTCGGCACCCTCGGCAGAAAAACAACAAGAAATATTAGAGAAATTTGACCGAGAGTCCATAACCCGTCACCTTAAAAACAAAAAGTTAGGGTGGGTAATCGCACTATTGGCGATTGCCTATTCACTGTTTCACTTATATATTACTTTTAACCCCATGCCTGCACTACTTCAACGAGCAATCCATGTTGGGGTTGGCTTTGGCTTAATTTTCGTCATTTATCCTGCTACCAAAAAGTCTTCACGATTAAAGGTAGCCTGGTATGACTGGATTTGGTTTTTGATGTTCTTATCTGGTGTGGTTTATTTACTTTACGAGTATCAAAATATAGTCACGATTCGCGGCGGTATTCCTAATCAATGGGATATTGTGTTTGCGATAATTACAGTACTTTGTGTGTTAGAAGGAACACGTCGTATCACTGGGTTTATTTTGCCTTTATTTGCTTTGGTCTTTTTAGCCTATCCCTTCTTTAGTCATTTAAGTTTTATGCCAGATAGATTGCTAACTCGCCAATATGATATTGGTGATATATTTGGTCAACTGTATCTTAAGACCGAAGGTTTGTATTCAACCGCTATCGGTGCTTCAGTGACTTTCATATTCTTATTTATTCTGTTTGGTGCTTTTTTATCCCGCTCAGGTATGGGGCAGTTATTTAATGACTTAGCGTTGGCTCTAGCAGGTCATAAGCAAGGAGGACCTGCAAAAGTTGCGGTCATCTCAAGTGGATTTATGGGCAGTATCAATGGTGCAGCCGTTGCCAATGTGGTAGGTACAGGTGCCTTTACCATTCCGCTTATGAAAAAGGTTGGTTATCATAAAAACTTCGCTGGAGCAGTAGAAGCGAGTGCTTCGGTAGGTGGGCAGGTATTACCACCAATTATGGGCGCTAGTGCCTTTATCATGGCGGAAACGACAGGTGTTAAATACAGTACTATTGCCTTGGCCGCTTTATTACCTGCGGTTTTATATTATCTAGGGGTTATTGCACAGGTTCATTTTAGAGCAGGGCGCCGTGACTTAAAAGGTATTGCCAAAGAGAGCTTACCACGCATTAAAGATGTGATGAAAGCACGTGGTCATATGCTTTTACCCATAATATTTTTAGTATTTTTATTGGCCAAATCCGTACCGGTTGGATTTGCTGCTGCATACACCATCGGCTTTACGGTAATTGTGAGTATGATTCGCGCAGAGACACGCATGGGCATAAAAGATATATTGGGCGCCTTGCAGGACGGGGCACGCCAATCTCTTGCAGTCATGGCGGCTTGTGCTGTAGTCGGGATTATCATTGGGGTGGTTAGTTTAACCAGTTTTGGTTCAGTAATGACTTCATCCATTGTAACGCTAGGTGCAGGGTCCTTATTTTTAACCCTTATTTTGACTATGCTTGCTTCAATGGTGTTAGGTATGGGACTGCCTTCTATTCCTGCCTATATTATTACTGCCACAATGGCTGCGCCTGCTTTGGCAGGTTTTGACATTCCTATATTATCGGCGCATATGTTTGTTTTTTATTTTGGTATTTTTGCCAATATAACGCCGCCTGTGTGTTTAGCAGCATTTGCAGGAGCAGGTATAGCTGGTGGCGATCCGATGAAAACAGGATTTCAGTCATTAAGATTGGCGCTGGCAGGGTTTATTGTGCCCTTTATGTTTATCTATAACCCTACCATGTTGATGATAGATCCGGTTGGTCTTGCAGTGACTGCCAAAGAATTTCCACTACCTCCAATCATTGAAATTATCACCGTGGTATTTACCTCAGTAACTGGTGTAATAGGCTTAAGTGCGGCAGTTGAAGGCTACTTCAAAGGTGAGATGAATATGGTGACACGCATAATCTTAGCAGCGGGTGCCTTATTATTGATATACCCTGAATTTATGACCGATATAATAGGAGGCTTAATAGTGGTTGGTATTATTGGATTAAATATTAATGCTAATAAATCAAACCATAAGCCCATTCAAGTGACTACTATTTAGTTGATTAT
>NZ_JAGLBC010000175.1 GCF_018260395.1 Psychrobacter sp. | reverse complement strand
ATTGTTAAATAGCTAAATAGTTAAACGGCTAAAGAGCTAAATTTAATGGCAATCGCTCTTAGCTCATTTATTTAGACATCGCTTGTAACGCTTGAAACTCACGCTGTCCTTGCATTGCCATAGACAACACAGCCATACGCACCGCAATACCATTGTTGACCTGCTTTAAAATTACTGACTGCGGACCATCGGCTACATTTGAAGCAATTTCTACACCACGATTCATAGGTCCTGGATGCATGACGATAGCGTCAGGTTTGGCTTTTGCTATACGCTCTTGGGTAATACCATACTTCTTAAAGTATTCACCTGAAGCTGCCATTAATGGAGACCCTATGCGTTCATTTTGAATACGTAGCCCCATCACTACATCACAGTCCACCACTCCTTCATCAATATCTTCAAATACTTGGACACCATAACGCTCAATGCCTTTAGGCAATAAAGTGCGTGGCGCTATGACTCGGATTTCTTTTACCCCTAATATTTTTAATGCCGCAATGTCAGAGCGTGCTACACGAGAATGTTTGATATCGCCAATTATGGCCACAGTTAGCTCCTCAAAGGGGCGTGGTGCCTCGCGGTGAATAGTTAGCATGTCTAACATGGCTTGGGTAGGGTGCGCATGCCAGCCGTCTCCCCCATTAATAATGGCAATTTCAGGCGTAACTTCGGTCGCCATAAAGTGCGCTGCACCAGAAGCTGAATGTCTAACCACAAAAATATCAGCCGTCATCGCTTGTAAATTCCACAACGTATCTCGCAGGCTCTCGCCTTTTTGAGTACTGGAACGAGCAATATCAATATTTAAAACATTAGCGCCTAATCGCTTCTCTGCAACTTCAAAGGTAGTACGGGTTCTTGTTGATGGTTCAAAGAATAAGTTCATCACCGTACAGCCTTCAAGCTCTGGGCTGTTGATCAATTGACCGTTTGTATCGAAGAAAGATTCCGCTTTGGTAATGATGGCCAGTAATTGATCGCGGCTTAAGCCCTCAATGCCTAAAAAATGGCGAATATGACCATCGTCGTTTAATTGAGGTTTACTCAGTGAGGCATTCATTCTTGCCGTTGTTGAGTCAAAGATATCAGATTGGGCTGACTGTACGTGTTGCGCAGCATTAAGGTTCGTTAATTCAGTCATGGCAGTTTGAAGTATCCTTTATGAGCAGGTAAGTAGATGAGCACTTAAGATAAAACGCTTCGCTATTTACACATTATTCAATAATTAAAATGGTATGGGTGTATCTTTGATAACAGGGTTTTGTAATTATGGTGGTTATTATAATTAACTTGAACAAGAAATATTGCATGGTTTTTGCTACACTTTGCGCAGACATAGCTATCTTATCTTATTCAAGCAGATGAAATAAGGTTGTGGTCACTTCATTACACAATCAAAGCTTAAATATTGGCATATAAACCTTAAAATAAGAGGTTGTCACAATTTGGTATAGTTTAGCCGATTTGACCTACTTCAAAAAGCAACCCATATAACTTTATCGTACTAAATTTATTTACACTTATTGGCTTTAGCAATAAAGCCGTATATTACCTGACCCATCGTTAAAGGATATTATAATGACCACGCTTAACGACTATTTTCAAAACTATTTAACCAACGCTTCAGCAACCAATAAAACTGAAATAGCGGCGGTAATTAACGTCATTGATACTATAACTACTGTAGGAAAAGAGATTACTGAGCTTCTTCGTAAAGGTGCTTTAGCGGATATCCATGGCGAAGCTGGTGCTGAAAACGTACAAGGCGAGCAACAAAAGAAGCTAGATGTTATTGCCAATGATTTGTTGTTAGATGCTTTGACTGCAAATAAGTATTGTGCTGGCGTGGCTAGTGAAGAGCTTGATGATGCTACTGCAGCAAATGACTCTGGAGAGTTGTTGGTTTTATTTGACCCTTTAGATGGCTCATCAAATATTGATATCAATATGCCAACAGGTACTATCTTCTCAATACTGCCATACCATAATCAAGGTCAGAGCGTTAGTAATAACGATTTCTTACAAAAAGGTACTGACCAATTGGCCGCAGGCTATTTGTTATATGGTTCTTCAGCAATGCTAGCATTTACCTTATCTGAGATACTAGATATAAATAATGATGGTGTTGTGATGTTCAGCTTAAACCCAAGCTCTGGTGAGTTTGAATTGGTTAAAAAGAATATTGCTATCGAGGAAAACACCAAAGAATATGCTATCAATGCTTCAAACTATCGCCATTGGTTACCCCCAATGCAGCAGTATATCGATGAGATACTTGCAGGTAGTACGGGCCCACGTGGCAAAAACTTTAATACCCGCTGGGTTGCAGCAATGGTTGGGGATGTACACCGTATTTTATGTCGTGGCGGTATCTTTTTATATCCTAAAGATACTAAAGATCCAAGCAAAGCTGGCAAACTTCGGTTAATGTATGAAGCCAATCCAATGAGCTTGCTAATTGAACGTGCAGGTGGTGCTTCAACTGATGCGATAAATCGTATTATGGACTACGCGCCTACTGACATTCACCAGCGCGTGGCGGTTGTGTTAGGAGCAAAGAACGAAGTCTTGCATGTCAAACACTTACATAATCTATAATTTTGAAGTATTTTATCTAAAATCCAAACCTTGAGGCTTATGAAATAAGGTCTTACTATTAAAAAAGGCCTTATTTACTTTTACCCGTTCACTTTTATTTGGGTTGTGATAC
The DNA here is from genome assembly GCF_018260395.1 of Psychrobacter sp. Lineage (GTDB taxonomy): Bacteria > Pseudomonadota > Gammaproteobacteria > Pseudomonadales > Moraxellaceae > Psychrobacter. Next base: position 1,511 of record NZ_JAGLBC010000175.1, on the reverse strand, counting down.
CCTACGCCTTACTAACGTTATTCATGTCATAGTCGGTATAAATCAGTCGACATAAATGATAGTTAGTCTTAATTTTTATTTCAAAAGAGCCATCTATGAACGACTCAATTACACCTGCCATTACCAATAAATTTTCTAATAATCCTGTTATTACCTCAGATAAAAATCCGACGGTAAAACTAGCTAAAGCTTTATTGACTCAATCACGTCAACGTAAGAAGGCTGGCCAAACTGTTTTGGAAGGCGTACATCTTATACAAGCTGCCATTGAAGCGAACCATTTACCTGAACATATTATCATTTCTTACAGTGGTTTATCTCACCTAGAAGTTCAACCGCTATTGGTTTCTTTATCTACTCATCATCTTGATAATCGCCTCACAGTAGTTAGTGATAGTGTTTATCAAAACATCACCACTTTAGGCACTGGTATTGAGATTATGGCCATTGTTGAAGTACCACAGCATGACCTGCTTGCTCTAAAAACCCCAATTACTACTGATTGCTTAATCCTAAATGATGTTCAGGATAATGGTAATGTAGGTACTTTATTACGCACCGCTGCCGCCGTAGGTATTAAGAATATTATCTTTACCAAAGGCAGTGCTCAAGCTTGGTCTCCTAAAACTATGCGTGCAGGGATGGGTGCCCAATTTGGATTAACTATCTATGAAGGTATTGAAGCTGACGAAGTATTAAGCTATTTAAGACTGCCTGTTTATGCTACTAGCTCACATACTGACAATATCATTTATAAGCAAAATCTTAATCGTCCAGTAGCATGGGTCATGGGACACGAAGGTCAGGGCGTCTGTGACGATATAATGAAGCAGGCTACCCCAGTAGCATTACCACAGCCAAACGGTCAAGAAAGCCTAAACGTTGCCATTGCCGGAGCGCTATGTATGTATGAGACCCTTCGTCAAAGAAACTATGCTGACTAGACTATAGTGTATATAAGATTATATTCATCAGTAATAAAAAAGAAATAGCGCCTTTTGGCGCCATTTTTACGTCTATCCTATGATTTAAATCATGATCGATCATGAATTATTAAATATAAGGCTTTTCACGTAACCATTTTGTGGCCAAATATTTTACGCCTTCGGTGACAGGCATACCAGCATGCAATGTCAATGGCTCTATATCACCGTTTAAATCAGTATTGGCAAAATACAAAGCTGAACCCTTTTTGGGGCGAATCTCAAAGTTTAAGTTAGGAAATCGGGTTGAACCGCCAGAATCAACCTCAGATAAATACATCAGTAAAGCACCCAAACGTTGTCCTCCTTTTTCAGTAACTATCTGACTACTTTTTTGGGCTGGATCAAAGTAATCAAAATGAGGACGATATTCACCCCCATCTTCGTATCGTAATAATTGAAGCCCTTCCCCATGATCAATAGGCCAATTTAATAACTCCGCAATACGCGCTTCTATAGTTTTAATTAAATCTGTCTGACCTCTTTGATAACTTGTGCTAGTACTGGTACGTGCATTATGCTCGATAA